>NZ_JBHXMF010000026.1:0-118497 GCF_042721055.1 Streptomyces sp. NPDC058470 | reverse complement strand
GGGGGGCTTCCGGGGGCAGGGGGAAGATCAGGGGTAGGTGGGTGCGTTTTAGGTGCGGCGCCCCCTGTGGGGCGAACAGGGCGGGCCCGCCGGGGCACGAGAAGCGTGCCCCGGCGGGTTCGGTGACCAGGTGATCGACCGACAGGCCCCCGTGGACGCCGACCAGCGTCACTGCGAGAACCGGGAGAAGGCGTACTGGACGGTGCGGTCGCGCGGCCCGTCCAGCTCCAGGAGGTAGATGCCCTGGCTGTGTCCGATCCCCAACTGCCCGTCGACGACCGGCAGAGTCAGCGACTGGGCACCGAACACGCACCGCACGTGCGCGGCCGCGTCCTGCGGTCCGTCGTGCAGGTGGACGAAGGGGCGGTCCACGGGTATCTGTCCCTCGATGTACAGCCGGATGTCGTGCAGCGTGGTGCCGTCGACACCGGAGTTGAGGATCAGCGTGCAGGTGGTGTGCGGGATGTAGACGGTGAGCGTCCCGTCGCCCAGCTGCGGGGGGACGGCGTCCCTGAGCCGCGGAGTGAGATCGGTGTAGCCGACCGGTGCGGCGTACCCGTCGGCGGGCTTGGTGTTCACGCTGAAGCGCTGCCACTTGCCGATCGTGGGGGGAGTGCTCATCGATGTGCCTTTCGTGTTCGTTTCATTGGTCCTTCACCGCGCTGTACCGCCTAGGTCCTGTCGTCACCTTCCCGTCGTCGCCCGGAGGGCGGCCTCGCGCCCGCTGCGGCAGCAGCCTGTGTCGCAGTAGGTGCGTGCTCTCGGTGTGCCGGGCGTGGACCCTCGTACTGGACGTACGTACTTGGGTCTGCGCCCGGTGCGGCGAGAGGGCGTGCATGGCGTCGGGAGGCAGACGGGAATGTGACGACAGGGCCTAGGGCGCGGCAAGCCGTGAGATGCGTACGCCGTCGGCCGCGACGGCGCCGCGCTCCACGAGGAATCCGGTGCCGCCGCCGAGGGTGTCGGCGGTGATGCCGGTGAGCAGGGTGCTGCCGTCGACGGACAGCTCCAGGTCCCTGCCACGACAGCGCAGTTCCACCGCGTAGGGGCGGTCGCGGTCGTACGGGAACGGGGTCTCGGCCAGGACGCGGCGTTCGCCGTCGCGCTGGTGCAGCAGGCGCAGCCGGTCCCCGCCGGTGAAGACCCCGGCGTAGAAGCGGCGGTGGCCCCTGCTGCGGACCACCAGGCCGGCACTCTCGTGCAGGGAGAGGGTGAGCCGGCTGGCGACGGCGTAGTCGGTCCAGTCCCGGGTGCCGGTGGTGACGACGCCGAGGGTGTCCGGGTGGGAGACGGAGTAGGTGACGGCGAAGTCGGCCTCGAAGTTCTTCGCCGAGCTCACCCAGGGCGCGAGTGCCTGGGGCGTGGTGTCCCAGATCGAGGAGAGCAGGACGCCGCTCTGCTCGAAGCGCTCCGGTGCGCCGCGCCAGTCGAGTTCGTGCAGGAACGCCTCGGTACCGGTTCCGGTGAAGGCGAACCCGACTCGGAAGGGGACCCGTCCGTCGACGGGAGGGACCTGCCAGGTGACCATACGAGGGACAGGGCCCAGTGGATGTGCCTCGCCGAGGACGGTGCTGATCCGGTCCCCGTCGGCGTACAGGCAATAGGGGCGGACGCTCGTGCCGTCGTGCGCGGCGGACAGGCGGGCGGTCAGCGTCTGGCCGGGGTAGAGCGTGGGGCTCGCGAGGGTGGAGAAGTTGCCGCTGGTCTCGGCGGGGTCGAGGAACGTGGGTGTGGACACGTGCCTTGTCAGCGCCTCGGGGGAACCGCCGAGCTCGACGCGCAGACCGTTCCCTGTCCCCTGGACGTCGCCGCCCGGGTGGTAGGGACACGCGGTGAAACCCTGGACCGAGCCGCGGTAGGCGAAGGTGAACCGGGGCCACGGCGGCGGGAGTTCGTCCCCGGCGAGAGTGGCGGCGGAGGCCAGGATCCGGTCGGCCTCGCGGGTGGCGTCGCTGACGCACTCCCCTCCGTCGGAGGTGACGACAAGGAGCCGGTCCGCCGCGGGAGTCCTCAGGTCGGGGCCCTCGCTCAGTGCGTCGAGACCGAGGCGTACGCCGTTGAGGCAGCCCACGGTCCCGGCGTTGCTGTCGGTGTCGAAGCCGACGGACGACGCGATCATCACCGAGTCGGGGAAACTGTCGCCGGCGCCGAGCAGCGCGCCGAGCGACATCGCCAGGTTGGACAGGGCGTGGCAGGGGCCCGGGTAGCGGGCGTACCCGTAGTGCCGGTCCACCCAGTCGCGGATGTCGCGCCAGTCGTGTGCGGCGGAGCAGTTGGCGCGGACGTCGTCCAGCAGGCGGCGTACCGCCGGGGAGCGTACGTAGGCGGTGCCGGCGTCGAGGAGACGGTCGAGGTCGGGCTCGTCGAAGGCCAGTGCGCGCATGGCGGCGAGCAGTCCGGCCGACTCGAGCGCGTCGCCGTCGTGGCTGACCGATGCGGCGGTCCTGGTCAGCGCGACGGCGCGGTCGGGGTCGCCGGGGTGCATCAGGCCGAAGGCGTCGCTGAAGATCTGGGCGCCGATCTGCTCGGCGAGAGTGCGGCCGTTGACGGCGATGGATCCGCTGCGCGGGGCCGGTATGCCGCGGCGCAGGTTGAGGTAGGCGGTGTGCTCGGTGGACCGGCCCATGCCGCCCCACCACAGGATGGTGCGGTCCTCGATGACGTAGTTCAGCCAGGTGTCGCCGACGTCGGCCGCCTCGATCGTCCGGCCCGGGTTGTCGAGGACGACGCGGGCGAAGGCGAGGGTGCCGGAGATGTCGTCGTCGGCGACGATCAGCGGGACGCCCAGGTCGTCGTTGACGTACCGGCCGACCTCTCCGAACCGGTCGGCGATGTCCTGGTAGGGCCAGCCTTCGACGGGGCGTCCGAGATAGACACCGATGATCTTGCCGAGGACTCCGGCGTAGACCTGCTCGGCGTACCGCGCGCGCTGAACAGGGGCCTCTCGTACGGGATGTGTCGTCATGTCAGCCCTTGACCGCGCCGCCGGCCATGCCGTCCACGACGTAGCGCTGCAGGGCGATGAAGACGCCGAGGACCGGGAGGATGAGGATGAGGGCGCCCGCCATCATGGCCCCCAGCTGGGTGGAGAAGGTGCCGTTCATCGACAGGAAGCCCAGGGTGACGGTCTGGTCGGAGGGGTCGTGCAGGAAGGTCGAGGAGATGAGGAAGTCGTTCCAGGCGTTCAGGCCGACGATGATCCCCACGGTGATCAGACCGGGCCGTACGACGGGCAGCAGGACCCGGTGGATGAGCTGGAAGATGTTGACGCCGTCGACCAGTGCCGCCTCTTCGAGTTCCTTGGGGACGTTGAGGAAGAAGGTGCGCATCAGGAAGGTCGCGAACGGCATGTTGATCGCGGCGAGGATCACGCCGACGGCGAAAACGTTGTCGAGCAGCCCCAGGGCGGCGACACCGGCGTACAGCGGAAAGATGAACAGCTGGATCGGCACCGTCATGGCCATGGTCAGGTAGACCATGATGGCGGGCCACATGCGGATCTTCTGTCCGGCCAGCACGTAACCGGCCAGCGACGAGCAGAGCAGTACGACGACGACCGTCGTCCCGGTGAGCAGCAGGCTGTTGACGAATCCGGTGCCGAACTGGCCGTACTGCCAGGCGGTTTCGAAGTTGGACAGGCTGAACGACTTGGGGAGCGCGAACGGGCTGCCGGTGACGCCCGCGTTGGTCTTGAAGCTGTTGAGCACGACCAGCAGAAGGGGGAAGAGGGCGGTGGCGGCGAAGACCAGGAGCACGGAGTGGGCCAGGACGCCCTTGAGTCGGTTTCTCATGACGACAGTTGCCTCCGGCTCATCCAGGTGTAGACGCACGAGGCGATCAGTCCGAAGAAGCTCATGATGAGCCCGACGGCGGCTGCCTTGCCGAACTCGAAGGCGGAGAACGCGAAGGCGTAGGCATAGGTGCCGAGCACCTCGCTGCCGTGTGCGGGGCCGCCCTGGGTGAGCAGGTAGACGTAGTCGAAGGCGAGGAAGGAGAAGATGACCGTCATCACGCCCATGAGCAGCAACGTCGGGCGGATGCTGGGGAGATAGACGTGCCGGAAGACCTGCCAGGAGCCCGCGCCGTCGACGATGGCCGCCTCCACCTGCTCGACCGGGGTCTGCCGCATGGCGCCGAAGTAGACGACGGCGAGGAAGCCCCAGTAGTGCCACATGTCGACCGCTGCGGCAGCGTAGATCGCTCCGTGCAGGCTGGAGAGCGGTGAGTCGATGTGCAGGACCCCGGTGACACCGCCGTTGGGGTTGTAGATGATGCTCAGCCACACCATCGCGTTGACCACCGGTGCCAGGACGTACGGCATGAGGTAGACGACCTGGTAGAAGGTGCGCGTGCGGCGTCTGCGGAGCAGCAGCCACGCGGTGAGCAGGCCGATGACCGCGGGGAGGGTCAGGAAGAGGGCGAGCCACTTGATGTTGTTGCTCAGCGCGGTCGTGAAGACGGGGTCGGCGAGGATGTCGGTGAAGTTGCTCAGGCCGACGTAGTTCGCGTGGAAACCGACGCCGGTCCAGTCCGTGAAGGCGGCCATCGCCGTCAGGACGCCGGGTACGACGACGACCAGGACCGACAGGAGCAGGGCCGGTGCGACCAGCAGGTGGTTGACCAGCGACCGGCGGCGTCGGTAGGCGCGGCCGGCCCGGTGGTCCGGAGCCGGGGCCTGGCCTTCCCTGTGGGGCGCCAGAGTTGCCGTAGCTGTCATGCTCGCATTCCTCCGAGCGTCGGTTGCCGCGCGCTGGGCCCGCGGCAACCGACGGTTCTGAGTCGGTGGGGACGGACCGTTACCCGGCGGGTTCGGGCACCGGTGGCACCAGACCCTTGGCCTTCTCGTCGTCGAAGGTCGACTGGATCTTGTTCAGGAAGTCGGTCGTGCTCTCCGTGCCGAGCCAGACACTGTCCACGTCGGTGAAGGCGGTGGCGGTGGCCGGCGGGAAGAAGGTGCCTGCGAAGAAGCCGTAGTCACCTGTGTTGACCATGTCGACCGTGTCCTTGACCGACTGGACGAACTCCTTCGACAGACCGGTGTACGAGTCCGGGTCGAGGTCCCAGTTCTTCAGCGGGACGCCCCAGTAACCGGGCCAGGTCTTGTTCATCTCCTGCGCGAACTTGTCGCTCATCATGTAGTCGATCACCTCGGCCGCCCCGTCCTTGTTCGGGGAGTGGGCGTTGATGGACAATGAGGCCGTGGTGCCGAGCGTCCCGCTGGGCGAGGGGAGACCGGCGGTGACGTTCGGGAAGGGGGCGAAGCCGAGGTCCGAGGTGTTCCCGGCGGCGTCGTTGAAGTAGTCACTGGCGAACTGGAAGGCCAGCGTGGGGCCGAAGAAGAAGGGCGACTTGCCCTGGGCCAGCAGCTGCATGGACTCCGTGAAGTTCAGATTCGCGTAGTCCTTCCCGCCGAGGTAGCCCTTCTTGTAGAAGTCGGCGGAGTCGTCGACCGCCTTGACGATCTTCGGGTCCGTCCATTTGATCTTGCCCTGCAGCGCGTCGTAGACGGCCTTGCCGCCCGCCACATGGGTCAGGAACATCGAGATGTAGTTCTGGTTGACCGGCTTCCAGCCCTTGTTGCCGGTGACCGAGGGGTACATGCCCGCCTTGGCGGCCTTGTCCATGTCCGCGGTCAGCTCGGCGAAGGTGGTCGGCACTCCGACGCCCAGTTGGTCGAGGACCTTCTTGTTGTAGAAGATCCCCAGGTTCTCCAGCGAGTTGGGCAGCGAGTAGAGCTTGCCGTTCACGGTTCCCGAGTCGTACATCGGCGCCAGGATCCGGTCCTTCCACCCGTACTTCTCCGCGTACGGGGTCATGTCAGCAAGCTTGCCCTGGACCGCGTAGGCCGCGGAGAAGGACGGTCCCGATCCGTAGACGATGTCGGGGCCTTTGTTGGCGGAGAGCGCCACCTGGACGTTCTTGTCCACCGCGCTGTTGAAGGTGACTTCGAGGTTGTACTTGCTCTGCGACTTGTCGAACCCGTCGACGAGCACCGATTTCATGGTCTTCTGCTGGTCCGGCGACGCTCCCCAGAACCACAGTTGGAGGGTCTGACGACCACCGGCGGCCGAGGAACTGCCGCCGGAACACGCGGAGAGCACGACCGCCATCGCCGCCAGGCCCGCGCCGAGTACCCGGATCCCTGATCTGCTCATGTACCAAGCTCCTTCGCTACCGCACGCCGGCCCTTCCGGGTCCGTCAGGAGCACCGCTAACCTCGTTGTTATTGGTACTGATCTCAGTACCATAGGACCACTGTTGGACGGTGTCAACGAGTTTCGGACACTGCCTCGAAGGAGGCCGGCACCCAGGGGCCACCACCCGAAGCATCCTTGGCCGCATCGAGACGGGCGAGCTGGACCACGCCGCGCAACGCGACGTCGACGGCGGCCACATGACCGGCTCCGGCGACGAAAGACCTGTTGGCAATGACATTGTCGGCGACGGAGCAGACCGAGCCACCGCGCTTGCCGAACAGCCCGGCGAGTGTCACCACGGCCGCGGACTCCCGGTCCCCGTTGAGCACGCCGGCCCGGGCCCAGGTTTCGAGGATGTTGAGATGCCATGGCTGGAAATAGCCTCCCGCTCCGGGGCGGCCCACCCCGCAGAAGTCGGAGTCACTCGACCTGGTGATGCCCTGATGGAAGGAGCAGCCGAGTTCGACGGCGGCCCGCGACATCGCCAGGACCACTTCGTGGTGGGCGACCGCCGGATAGGACGCCGGAATGTAGGCGCGGGTCATCCCCTCGTCCCGTACGACCCCGGTGGTGACCACCACATCTCCGGGAAGGGCTCGGGGGTGGATGCCACCGGAACCGCCGACCCGTACGAAGGTGTCCGCCTCGGTGAACTCCAGCAGCTCATGCATGATCAGCTCGGCCTCGGGGGAGCCGCTCCCGCCCGAGACGACGGTCACGGGCACGCCCTCGCAGCACCCGGAGTACGTCGTGAACATCCCCGAGTCGCCGATCCGCTCGGGCTTGTCGAGCCGCCGCGCGATCTGCTCGGCCGGGTCCTCGTCGTACGCGCAGAGCGGATCGCGCACGGTCACCAGCACGTAGCGGGCCACCCGGCCCGGGTCGATGCCGGACAGCGCCGGCCTGCCGTCCCGGAGTAGCCCGCGGCGGGGCAGGTGGCCGGCGAGGGCGTAGTCGTCGTAGATCCGGGCGGGGTTCCAAGCTGCGGAGCCCGGCGTCCCGCTCATGCCTGTTTCAGCGCCGGTGCCTGCTCCCGCGGCCCCGCGTGCCTCAGCAGCCATGCCCGCATCAGCACCTACGCCTGTTCCAGCACCCGTCCCTGCACCAGCGGCCATGTCTGCTCCTTCGTCACGTGGTGGTCGCGGACACCGTCACTTCGCGGACGGCGCGCCGGGTCTCGTCGCGCTCCAGGGGACCGACGCCCGGGGCGCCGTACTGCGCGATGGTGCGCGAGGCGGCGGCCGCGGCGGCCCGCGCCGAGGCGGGGATGTCGCCGGTCGAGGCGTAGGCGGCCAGGAAGGCTCCCGAGTAGGCGTTGCCGCCGCCGGTCGGGTCGATCACGGGTCCGGGCGCCGTCCCCACATGCCAGGTCCTGCGTCCGTGCCGGACCAGTGACCCGGCGGCGCCGCACCGCAGGACCACCACGAGGCCGTTCCCCGGCAGCCGGGCCAGCGCGTCGAGCGGGTCGGGCCGGCCGGTCAGGGCCGCGGCTTCGGCGGCGTTGAGGGACAGTACGTCGACGAGCCCTGCCAACTCCGTGACCCGGGCTCGGTCCGCCGGGGTGCAGGCGTCGGCGGCGATCTCCCAGAGGACCGGGCCGCGCCATCGTGGCCGCAGCGCGGCGACCTCGCTCCAGTACCGCTCGTCGGTGCCGTGGAAGAGATAGGCGCCCGCCAGCCGGTCCTGACCGACCGGCCACCGGCTGGGGAAGGGGGTGTGCGCGGCGAAGTGGGCGTCCCCCAGTACCGACTCCTCCACGCGCTCCCCGTCGCCCCGATAGCGCACACGGGTGACCGGGCTGTGCTCGCCGACCTCGAAGAGTCCCACGGGGTCGATCTCGCGCCGGCGGAACCACGCGCCCAGTCGCCGTCGGTCCAATGCACCGACCCCCGACACGATGGCCGTGCTCCAGGGCGCGGACACCAGGCCGGCCCCGACGGCCGCGTACGCCCCGGCTCCGCCGACCTCGCGGGCCGACAGCGTGCCGTCAGCCGTGTAGACCTCGTCGGTCACCGCGTGGGAGAACACCGCAACGAGCCGCTGGGACACCCTCGTTCCTCCGAGTTCCTCTGCGTTACCCCGAGTTTCGACATCCCCCATTGAATCTGCTTGTTGTTATACCTACCATACCTTTCAGTGTCCCGGCTCTCGGCGGAGTACTCCCCCGGACGCCCGGAGCCGGGATGCCGAATGCGAGAAAGGCACGTGTGAAAAATCTTCTGATCGACACCGATCCGGGCATGGACGACGCCCTCGCGATCATCCTCGCGCTGAAGTCACGCAAGCTGCGGACCCTCGCAGTCACCGCGGCGACGGGCAACCTGACCTCGGACAGGACCGCCGCGAACGCACTGCGTGTCCTCGACCTTCTCGACCGCGATGACATCCCGGTCGGCCAGGGCCCCCTCCTGCCACTGGACGGCGACTACCCGGTCGACCCCTTCTCGCACGGCAGCGACGGCCTCGCCGAGTCCCACTTCCCCGCCTCGGCGCGTACCGTCGACCCGCGCCCGGCCCCGCAGTTGATCGTGGACACGGTCAACGCCCACGCCGGTGACATCAGCATCGCGGCACTCGCGCCACTGACGAACCTCGCCCTCGCCCTGGAGATCGACCCCCAGCTGCCCGAGAAGGTGACCGAACTCGTCATCATCGGCGGCTCCTACGGGCTCACCCCGTACGCCTGGTCCCAGGCCACCGGCGACAACGCGGTCAGCGAATGGAACATATTCGTCGACCCCGAGGCGGCCCACCGGGTCTTCCGGGCCGGGTTCGACCTCGTGGCCGTCGGCCTCGACATCGCCACCCACCCCCGTATCAACTTCCGCGACAGCGACCTCGACCGGCTGCGCCGCGCACGGACCCCTGAAGCCGCGCTCGCCGCCCGGGTGGTGGACTACGTCAAAGGGCGCGGCTACCAGTCGTACTGCTCCCTGATCGACAGCGTGGCCGTCGCCGCTCTCATCGATCCCACGCTCATCGAGTGTGTCGAGGTCCGCTGCGACGTGGAGCGACGCGGCGAGCTGACCCGTGGCATGACGGTCGTCGAGCGCCGTGCGCACCACGGACGCAAGGACCTGCCCGTCATCCGGACCGTTTCCGGCCTCGATTTCGACCGCTTCCTCGACCTGGTGACCACCGTGCTCAGCGGCGATCAAGTCGCCTGACCAGGGAGCCGCAGGGTTCGGGCAGCCGTGTCACCGAGGTCGGTCGGTCCCCACGATGCCCGCCTCGTACGCGATGATGACGGCGTGGACCCGGTCGCTGGCGCCGATCTTCGCGAGGACCTTGCCGACATGGGTCTTGATGGTGGAGGCCGAGAGCACCAGCAGTTCCGCGATCTCGGTGTTGGTCAGCCCCCGGGCCATGGCCAGCAGGACTTCCCGCTCGCGCCCGGTGAGACCGGCCAGCCGGGAATCGGTTTCCGCGCCGCCGGAGTCGGCCGGTTCCGGTGACTTCTTCACGAAGGCGTCCAGCAGTCTTCGGGTCAGAGCCGGGGCCGCGACGGCGTCTCCGGCGGCGACCGCGCGGCTGCCGGCCAGTAGTTCGTCCGGCAGCGCGTCCTTGAGCAGGAAGCCGCTCGCCCCCGCGCGCAGCCCGCCGTAGGCGTACTCGTCCAGATCGAATGTGGTCAGCACGAGCACCCGTGAGCGGCTTCCGGACGCCACGATGCGGCGGGTGGCCTCGATGCCGTCGACGCCGGGCATAGACCGGCCGCTGGTGGGCGCGTCCAGGCCGACGATCATGCGCATCGTGGTGGACTTGCCGGCGCCGTTGGGGCCGAGGAAGCCCGTGACGACACCCGGCTTGACGGTGAAGTCGAGCCCGTCGACTGCGGTCTTCTCGCCGTACCTCTTGACCAGCCTGTGTATCTCGATCATGTTCCGTCCCAGTGTGAGCGTGGCGAGGCCGGTCCGGGCGCGGTGTCGCCGGGGGCCGTGCCTCAACGATAGGAACGGGGAAGGTCCGAAACCCGGTACCGCGGGCTGGTTCCGGAGCGCGGACGGTACCGGGGTACCGCGCTCCCGTGATCCTCAAGGATGACCCGACCCCGGTCTTCCCCCTCGTCCGAAGCTGCGGGACCGGGAGGACAGGACCACCTCAACTCGGCGCCGCTGTGAGCGAGCTGTGCAAGAAACCTTGACAAGGGTTCGGGGGCGGCAGAGTCTTTGGCAACGTTGTCATCGCCCCAAGCACAGAGGTCACTTGCTCCCCTCCGGGACCGTCTGGAATGGACCACCGCACATGTCGACCGATCCGCCCCGTCCCTCCCGCCGCGCGGTCCTGGCCACCGGTTCAACTCTGCTCGCCGGCTTCGGCCTTGGCGTCGCACTCCCCCAGAACGCCTACGCTGCGACGCCGCCGGGGTCCACCGGCGCACGGGGTGAACTCGCGGCGTATCGCCCGATCTCCGTGTCGTCCACCGACTACGCGCCCACGCCCGGCGAGTTCGTCGTGGACAAGGTCAACTCGGTGGGCGTGAAGGGCACCGGCTGGCGTGCCGCCGACGGTGACCCGCAGTGGATCTCGGTCGATCTGCAGGCGGACTGTGCGGTCGACTCCGTACGCCTCACCTTCGAGGCGACGGCGGACGACCCGGTCTTCGTCCCCTCCACCGGCGGCAATCCCCGCGACCGCACGACGGGGCAGGAGATCCTGTCCAGTTGTGCGGTGGAGTTCGTCGTCGAGACCTCACGGGACCATCGCACGTGGACCACGATCCACCGGACCACGTCCGGCAGGGGTGGAGTCGTGGACATCACGCCGGCCGGACGGGTCACCGCCCGCTGGGTGCGGATGACCGTGACCAGACGCTCCAACGCCAACCCGCTGGGGCTCAACGGCTTCGAGGTCTACGGCTCGGCGAACGGACACCGCCCGTCGGCGACCGGCTGGACCGACTGGGGTGTCCATGACCACCGGGCGCCCTCGCTCAAGGCGGCGGCCGACGGCACGGTGCCGCTGGAGTCCGGCTGGACGCTCACCATGGACGACTGGGCCGGCGCGGAGGGCGCGGAGCTGTCCCTGCCGGACGTGGACACGAGCCGCTGGCTGCCCGCGACCGTGCCGGGGACGGTACTGGCCTCACTGGTGGAGCAGGGCCATCTCCCGGACCCGGTGGCCGGCTTCAACAACCTGCGCATTCCGGAGGCCCTGTCCCGGCACTCGTGGTGGTACCGGCGAGGCTTCGAGCTGCCGCCCGGTCTGCGCACCGGCTCGGGCCGGCACATCTGGCTGGAGTTCGACGGCATCAACCACACCGCGGAGGTCTGGCTCAACGGGCAGAAGGTGGGCGGTCTGACGTACCCCTTCGCCCGTTCCGCCCTCGACGTGACGAAGGTGCTCGCCGGGAGCGGCGAACAGGCCCTGGCCGTCAGGATCATCCCCATGCCGTTCCCCGGCAGCCCCGGCGACAAGGGCCCGGCGGGCCTTGCCTTCGTGGACGCCGGCGCCACCATGATGAACCAGAACTCGCCGACGTACCTGGCCGCTTCGGGCTGGGACTGGATGCCGGCGGTGCGCGACCGGGTGTCCGGCATCTGGAACCACGTACGGCTGCGCTCGACAGGCCACGCGGTCATCGGCGACCCACGGGTGGACACGCAACTCCCCGACCTGCCGGACACCTCCAGCGCGGAGCTGACGATCGTGGTCCCGGTGCGCAACGTGGACTCGACGAGCAGACGGGTCACCGTCACGGCCGCCTTCGACGACGTACGGGTGTCCCAGACGGTGACGGTGGCCGGCGGCGAGAGCGTCGATGTGACCTTCGCACCCTCCACGTACGCCTCGCTGCGACTGCGCGACCCCAAGCTGTGGTGGCCCAACGGCTATGGCAGCCCCGACCTGCACGATCTGACGCTGACCGCCTCGGTCGACGGCCAGGAGAGCGACCAGCGCACCACCCGGTTCGGCATACGGCAGTTCGGCTACGAGTACGCGGTGCCGCTGCCGTTCAGCGGAAGCAGCAACCGGTACACCCAGCCGGTGCCCCTCGGCGCGCGACAAGCACGGTACGTGCGGATCAAGTGCCGGACCCGGGCCACCAATTGGGGCTTCTCACTGTGGGGACTGTCGGTGTTCGACAGCACGTCGGCCGGTACCGATCTGGCCCTGCACAAGACGGCCACCGCGTCCACCGAGGACTCCGGCAACACGGCGTCCAACGCGACCGACGGCGACCCGGGCTCCCGCTGGTCCTCGGCCTTCGAGGACGACCAGTGGATCCAGGTAGACCTCGGATCCGTCGTCGCCTTCGACCGGGTCGACCTGACCTGGGAGCAGGCGTACGCCAGGACGTTCGTCGTAGAGGTCTCGACCGACGGCTCGGCGTGGACCGACGCGGGATCGGTGGACAACGGCGCGGTGCCCCTGCCGTTCAACAGCGGCGCCGCGAGCCTGCAGACGGTGGACCTCACCGCTCACACCTCACGGTACGTGCGGATCAACTGTGGTGCCCGGGCGACCAGTTGGGGCAACTCGATGTGGACCCTTTCGGTGGTCGACAGCGCCTCCCCCGGTACCGACCTGGCCCTGCACAAGACGGCCACCGCCTCCAGCGTGGATCCCGGCAACAACCCCTCGAACGCGACCGACGGCGACCCGGGCTCCCGCTGGTCCTCGGAGTATCAGGACAACCAGTGGATCCGGGTGGACCTGGGCTCATCCGTCTCCTTCGACCGGGTGACGATCGTATGGGAGTCGGCGTACCCGAAGACGTACGTGATCCAGGTGTCCGACGACGGCGACACCTGGACGGACGTCAAGTCCGTGGACAACACCCCGGATCCGCTGAAGATCAGCGTCAACGGTGTCCGGGTCTTCTGCCGTGGCGGCAACTGGGGCTGGGACGAGCTGCTGCGCCGGATGCCGGCCGCCCGGATGGACGCGGCCGTGCGCATGCACCGGGACATGAACTTCACGATGATCCGCAACTGGGTCGCGTCCAGCAACCGGGAGGAGTTCTTCGCCAGTTGCGACGAGCACGGCCTGTTGGTGTGGAACGACTTCCCCAACGCCTGGGCGATGGACCCGCCGGACCACACGGCCTACAACGACCTGGCGCGGGACACCGTACGGCGCTATCGCATCCACCCGAGCGTCGTCGTCTGGTGCGGTGCCAACGAGGGCAACCCGCCCGAGGCCATCGACACCGGCATGCGCGAGGCGGTCCGGGCCGAGGCGCCCGACGTCCTCTACCAGAACAACTCGGCAGGCAGCATCGTCACGGGCGGCGGCCCCTACGGCTGGGTGGAGCCCGACCGCTACTTCTCCCCCGCCACCTACGGGAGCGGCAATTTCGGCTTCCACACCGAGATCGGCATGCCTGTGGTGTCCACCGCCGAGAGCATGCGCAAGCTCGTCGGCGACGAGCCGGAGTGGCCGATCGGCGGCGCGTGGCTCTACCACGACTGGAGCACCCGGGGTAATCAGGCCCCGCAGAACTACCTGGCGGCCATCGAGACCCGCCTCGACACCGCGAAGGATCTCGACGACTTCGCGCGCAAGGCGCAGTTCGTCAACTACGAGAACGCCCGCGCCATGTTCGAGGCGTGGAACCAGCACCTGTGGAAGGACGCCAGCGGCCTCATGCTCTGGATGTCCCACCCGGCCTGGCACAGCACGGTGTGGCAGACGTACGACTACGACTTCGACGTCAACGGCATGTACTACGGCTCCCGCGCGGCATGCGAACCCGTCCACGTCCAGGCCGACCCCGTCAACTGGCAGGTCATCGCGGTCAATCACACCCCGCGCGGGCTCAACGACGTGACGGTCACGGCTCGCGCCTACGACCTGGGCGGAAGGCAGTTGGGCTCCACCCGGCGCGCCACGGTGGACGTCGCCTCGTCCGCCACGGCCGAGGCGTTCACCGCGGCGTTCACGAGCTCCCTGCCGGACTTCCACCTCCTGCGCCTCGGCCTTGAGGACGGCCGGGGTCGGCTCCTGTCGCAGAACACCTACTGGCGTTGCCGCCGGGCGTCCGACATGCAGGCGCTCAACAAGGCCAAGGCGGTGAAGGTGTCCGCCGACATCGGGCAGGTGACGCGCACGGGATCACGGCGCTCGGCGACGGCCCGGATCCACAACCGCGGCTCGGCCGTCGCGGCGATGATCCGGCTGTCGCTGCTGGACAGCAGGACCGGCGCTCGCGCGCTGCCGACGCTGTACAGCGACAACTACGTATGGCTGCTGCCCGGCGAGTCACGGGAGATCACCCTCACCTGGCCCGCCGACGCCCTTCCCTCGGGTCGGCCCGCTCTGCGGGTCGAGGGCTACAACGTGCCGCGGACGGAGGCCCGTTCATAGTCCAGCCGCACCTTGGGAAAGCGAGGGAAAACGGGGCCCGAGGCGCAGGCTCAGGGCCCCTGCACCCGTACCGCCGACCCTCGCTCACTCATCCGCGGCGCACACAGAATCCGCTTCTTCCGCACCCGCTTCCCCTCGATCGCCGCGACGATCAGCCGGGCCGCCTCGTCGGCGATCCCGGCCAGTCCCCAGTCCACCGTGGTCAGTGGTGGGGTGAGGACGCGGGAGACCGGGTGATCGTCGAAGCCGACCACGGACACGTCCCGGCCGACTTCGAGTGAGGCCTCGGCCGCCGCCGCATAGACGCCGTATGCCAGGGAGTCGGAGAAGCAGAAGACGGCCGTCGCGGGCCGCGGGCCCTCCAGGAGGCGTCGCGCGACCGCCGTCGCCTCACCCAACTCCTGCGGGCACGGCACCAGTTCGGCCCGCAGCCCGAGCCGCTCGGCGGCCTCGCGCGCGTACACATCGGCGGGCCGGTCCGGCGTGCTCGGCCGCGTCGGGGTCAGCACGGTCACCCTGCGGTGGCCGAGATCATGCAGATACTCCAGTACGGAGTCGATGCCGGCCCTGTTGTCGAAGATGACCTCTCCGGCCGTACGGGCCGCACTGAGCGAGTCCCCGACGGCCACCACAGGCAGCGCCTCGGCGATCGCCGCCCATCCCTCGGCCGCAGGGTTCAGCGGCGACACCAGCAGCGCGTCGACGCGCTGATCACGCAGTTGTTTGGCGAGCACCAGCTCCCGGTCGGGATCGCCGCCGGCGTCCAGAATCAGCGCATAGCGGTCACCGGCCAGCAGTTCGCGGCCGATGGCCGCCATCAGCTGCTGCTGCCACAAGTCCTGGAGGTCGCCCGCGATGACGCCGACCATGCTGGTGCGCCCGCTGGCCAGCGCGCGGGCGATGGGGTCGGCCTCGTAGCCGAGCTCGGCGGCGGCCTTGCGCACCCGCTCCTCGGTCTCCTTCGAGACGTGCTTGCCACGCAGGGCATAGGAGACGGCTGCGGTGGAGAGGCCAGTGGCCTCGGCCACCTCCCTGAGGGTGGTGCGCTTAGTGGGCCTGGCCATGTCGGGAAGCCTACCGGGACCTGTCCGCTCTGCGGCGCACCCTTGACACCTCACCTTGTTAAGCGCTTAAGTTAAGCGCATAAGTGAAGCGGTTAACCTCTCGCTCGAACCGACTCTCCACGAGGACTCTCCCAAGGACTGCCGCGTGCCCACCGATGTCCACCAGCACATCTGGCCGCCCGAGTTCATCGAGGTGCTGCGCGCCCGTACCGCGCCGCCCCACCTCGACGGCTGGACCCTGCACCTGGCGGGTGAACCGCCCTACGAGGTCGATCCGGCCGACCACGACATCGCGGCGCGCACCGCACTGACCCGGACCGACGGCCTCGACCTGGCCCTGGTCTCACTGTCCAGCCCGCTCGGCATCGAGTACCTGCCGCCCGCCGAGGCCGCCGGGCTGCTCACCGCGTTCCACGACGGCGCACTTGCCCTGCCTGCGCCTTTCGGCGTCTGGGCCTCGCCCTGCCTGTCATCGCCGGTCCCGGAGGCGGTCGAGGCAGTCGAGCGGGAACTCCGCCGTGGCTGCCGGGGCCTCCAACTTCCCGCCACCGCGCTGCTGGACGCGGCCGGCTGGGACCGCTGCGCACCGCTTCTCGAAGTCCTCCCCCATCACGACAAGCCGCTCTTCATCTACCCGGGCGCCGCGCCGCCCACCCCCGACGCCCCGTCCTGGTGGGCGGCCCTGGTCCCCTACCAACAGCAGATGCACGCGTCCTGGTTCGCCTTCCGCGCCTTCGGTCGCGCCCGGCACCCACGCCTGCGTGTCTGCTTCGCCGCTCTCGCGGGCCTGGCCCCGCTGCACGGTGAGCGACTCGCTGCCCGCGGCGGAGGGCGCGGCGAGATCGACTTCGACGCCTTCTACGAGACCTCGTCCTACGGGACCCGCGCGGTGGACGCGCTCGTCCGGGCCGCCGGCATCAACGTGATCGTCAGCGGCAGCGACCGCCCCTACGCGCCCCTCACCATCCCCGACCTCGGCGCGGACGCCGCCGTCCACGCCCTACGCACCGTCAACCCCGCCCGGTTGCTGAAGGGATCCACTCCATGACGTATCAGGCCCTGCCGGACCGCACCCTCGACAAGCGCGAACTCCGGGACCTCGTCGACGAACTCGCCGGCCGCCCCGACCTCTGGCGCGAGCAGGTCGCGTTCTCGGACGAGGAGCGGCACTACGCGTCGCTGTACCGCGACGAGTACGTCGATGTCTGGCTGCTGTGCTGGACCCGGCAGAACGACACCGGCTGGCACGACCACGACATCTCCTCCGGCGCGGTCGCCGTCGTCCAGGGAGCACTGAACGAGTCCAACCCTCGCATCGGGGGCAGCCATCTGTCCGTCACCGTCGGGGCGGGCGACTCCTTCTGCTTCGGATCCGAGCACATCCACCGCCTCACCGGCGCCACCGACGACGCGGTCTCCGTCCACGCGTACTCGCCACCGCTGTGGCGCCTCGGCCAGTACGACATCACCGACGACGGCCTGATGCGCCGGACCTCCGTCTCGTACGCGGACGAACTGCGGCCGCTGGACGCCCCGGCCGCCTGATGTGCCTCATGGGCCACGGTGGACGAGACGGTTACGCCGGTCTTCGACGGACCGGCGGAGCGCCCGCGCGGCGGCGGCCCCTGACCTGACTGCCCAGCTCAGGGCCGGCGACGCGACCTCACCCGGACTGCTGCTGATGGTGACGCCCTTGGGCGGTGACGGGCGGACGAACTCGAGGTGCAGCGGATGAGGCTTGCCAACTCCCTCAGGTCCACCGGACGGTGCTATACGCCGCGACGGATGCGAGCGGCCTTGCGGGCCTCGGCCGTCAGTCGGGCCTCGGCGGACCTACGGGACTCACCACTGACGCGACCAGCCCGGCCCGGGAGGGTGCCCATGCCACGGAAGGGCGCTCCGCCACGCTTGGGCCGCTCCCCGACCGACTCGGCGACGCTGCCGCTGCCGCCGCCTCCGATGGGAACACCGGAGGGGGTCCGGGCGCCGGTGATGCGGCTCAGTTCGGCCTCGCCGGAGCGGACCTGGGTGATCTGCGGCCTGATACCGGCGTCGGACATCACGCGGGTCATGTCACGGCGCTGGTTGGGCGTGACCAGCGTGACAACGCTGCCGGACTCACCGGCGCGCGCCGTACGGCCGCCGCGGTGCAGGTAGTCCTTGTGGTCGCCGGGCGGGTCTACGTTGACGACGAGGTCGAGGTCGTCGACGTGGATACCGCGAGCGGCGACATTGGTGGCCACCAGGACCGTGAGGTGACCGGTCTTGAACTGCGCCAGTGTGCGGGTGCGTTGGGGCTGCGACTTGCCGCCGTGCAGTGCCGAGGCCTTGACGCCGCTGTGCAGCAGATGCTTGGTGAACTGGTCGACGGCGTGCTTGGTGTCCAGAAACATGAGCACGCGCCCGTCGCGGGCGGCGATCTCGGTGGCGGTGGCGAACTTGTCGGCGCCGTGCACATACAGCACGTGATGTTCCATCGTCGTGACCGCACCCTCGGACGGGTCGACCGAGTGGACCACCGGGTCACGCAGGTACTTACGGACCAGGAGATCGATGTTGCGGTCCAGCGTGGCCGAGAACAGCATGCGCTGTCCGTCGGGACGTACCTGGTCGAGCAGTACGGTGACCTGCGGCATGAAGCCCATGTCGGCCATCTGGTCGGCCTCGTCCAGGACGGTGATGCCCACCCGGTCCAGGCGGCAGTCCCTGCGCTCGATGAGGTCCATGAGGCGGCCCGGAGTCGCGACAACGACCTCGGCCCCCGTACGCAGTGCGCCGGCCTGCCTGCCGATCGACATCCCGCCGACCACTGTGGCCATCCGCAGCTTCAGCAGCCGGGCGTACGGGGTGAGCGCATCGGTGACCTGCTGGGCGAGCTCGCGGGTGGGGACCAGGATCAGGGCCAGCGGCTTCTTGGCCTCGGCACGCTGTCCGGCCGTACGCACCAGGAGCCCCAGACCGAAGGCGAGTGTCTTGCCCGATCCGGTACGCCCACGGCCCAGGACGTCGCGGCCCGCAAGGGAGTTCGGCAGGGTGGCGGCCTGGATCGGGAACGGTTCGGTCACGCCGAGGTCGGCCATGGCCTTCAACAACTCGGCAGGCAGGTCCAGTTCACTGAAGGCCGCAACGGGAGGGAGCCCCGGGGTGATGGTGACCGGCAGCGCGAACTCTCCCTGCGGCGCGGTCGGACGGCGTCCGTTGCCGCCTGAGCGGGCACCGGGGCGATCCTGGCCCTGCGGCCGGAAGCGGGCTCCTCGGTCGGAACCGGCGGAGCCGTCCTTACGGGTCTTGGAGTAACGGTCGTTCGTGCGAGCTGAGCGGTTCATGAAGAACCTTCCTCGATATGGCACGCATCGAGGAATTCCCGGCATTCATAAGCCGAATGAATTGCAAGCACGAGCCGAATATAAGACCAAAAAAATAGCCGGTCGTACCGGCACGGTAGAAAACAGCCGCTGGAATCGGATTTCTCCGAATCCGCCGAGATCGGCCTACCGGATCGCAGGAGCCCGATCAGGTCATCACTGCCCGTCCGGCAAACCCTGCAAAAAGCAACAAGCTGGGACCCCACCGCAAGGGTGGGGGTCCCAGCTGCCTCAGACGCTTCAGCGTCAGGCGGGAGTGATGTTCTCCGCCTGGGGGCCCTTCTGGCCCTGCGTGATGTCGAAGTTCACCTTCTGGCCTTCCTGGAGCTCGCGGAAGCCCTGGGCGGCGATGTTCGAGTAGTGGGCGAAGACGTCCGGGCCCCCGCCGTCCTGCTCAATGAAACCGAAACCCTTTTCCGCGTTGAACCACTTAACCGTACCGGTAGCCATGTCAAATCTCCTTCGAGGCCATGCCCAGGGGTTCGCACTGTGTGAACCCCCGCGTCGCCGAGATGAACCCCGTCCGGTAAAAAGCACCGGAAATACAAAAATGCCCGACGAAATTGATTCGTCTAAGGCACTTGAAGTCAACGGGAACCACAACTGCAACTGGATCAAGCCTAGCACGATGCGCGGATCGGGGCACGGCACGTTCTACCTTCCTCCCGGGCCGCCCTGCCCGCACGCTCCGCAGCTTTCTGAACCCGCAGCCAGGGATATCAGCTTCGGCGGAGCACGCACGCCGCCGTGCCGCGGGCCAGGACACCGCGGCTCAGCCCCGCAGCGGTTCCGCCAGTCGCACCAGAAGTCCCGCGACCAGGGCTGTCTGGGCGGGCACGGTGTCGGGGTAGATGAACTCGCCCTGGGCATGGGCGCCGTCGCCGACTGCGCCCATGCCGCACAGTACGGGGAGGCCGAGGGCGGCGACGAAGTTGGCGTCGCTGGCGCCCTGACGGCGGCGTCCGGCAAAGCGCCGCGGCCCTGCTCGTGAGCGACACTGCGGGCGAGGTCGAGGAGGGGGGCGGAGGCGGCGTTGAGGGTCATCGGCGGCCGGTTCCAGGCGTGATCGATCTCGATGCGGACCCGGGGGTCGCTGACCTTGATGGCGTCCGATTCGGCGTCGACACGAACCTGTTCGGCCTCGCTGCTGACCCGGATGTCGACGCCGGCGGTGGCCTGCCCGGCGACGACGTTGATGGCGGAGCCGCCTTCGATGAGCCCGGTGTTGATCGTGATGCCCTTGCCTGGGGCGGCGACGGCCGCGGCGGCGACAACGAACTCGGCCAGCGCGGTGATCGCGCTCGCCCCGTCCTGCGGCGCCAGCCCGGCGTGCGCCTCGACGCCGGTGGCCGTGACCTGGAAGATCCCCGTGCCCTTGCGGGCGGTCTTGACCGCGCCGTGGGCACTCGGCTCCAGCACCAGCGTGACGTCGACCTTCTGCGCGACCTCCTCGATCACCGGCCGTGAGGACAGGGAGCCGATCTCCTCGTCGCCGTTGAAGAGAGAGGTGACGGTGGGCAAGGGTGCGCCGCCCTCCCGGGCCAGCTTCAGGGCCCAGATACCCTGCGCCAGACCCGACTTCATGTCGAAGATGCCAGGCCCGCTGAGCTTGTCCCGACCGTCCTCGGAGGCCTCCCGCTGTTCCCGTCCGGCGAGGTTCCCGGTCGGCCATACGGTGTCGTAGTGGCCGACGAGCGCGACGTACCCGGCACCCGTGCCGGTGTAGGTCAAGGTGAGGGTCTCTCCGCACTCGCTGCCGGGGGGCGCTCCTCGTGGTCGGGCTTCCCGAGCCGGTGGACGGTCAGCTCCCGCAGGAGGTCAAGGCCGGTCCCGAGGCTCGACAGGTCGTAGCTGCTGGTCTCCTGACGGACGAGCGTCAGGATGTCGGCGACGATCTCCGACGAGACGTCCTGGGCGCGGGCGGTGAGGGCGGCAACGGGTGATGCGGTCATGATCTGCTTTCCAGCCCGCAGATGCATAAGAACACACCACCCGCCTGCTTCATCCACCAAGGGATCCATCACTCACCAAACCGCTGCAATCGGTCAACCGCGGCCGTCGATGCTCCAGCACTCCGGCCCGACGCCGCGCCAGTCGATGAGCGGCGAAGCCGCGGCGGCCACCGGATCCAAATCCAGGCCCGCACGGCGCAGGAACTCGGAGAGGTCCTCAAGGTTGTACGCCACCCCCAGGTTCTCGCCGTTCACACGAACTCGGCGACCGCCCTTCGGCAAGGGCTGAGCCACGGTCACAGGCAATGGTGCGGACATGGGCCCAGCCTCGTTCGTACGGTTTGGATGCGGTTCCGGATGTTCGCATCGGGCTCTCATCGGTGCTCGTCGCGGCCTGCGTGCTCCTTCGCTGCGATGCGCTGCGGCGCCGAGGGGACGGAACCCGGCATCGCTGGAGCTTCGGCGGTGATGCCCTCCCTTCTCCTGTCGGGCCCGAGTTCGCACGAGCGGCAGGACCGAGTCCGGTCCGCTTGGTGCGCCATGCCGTAATTCAATCACGTGTTCGATTTCTGACGCATCTCGACCGCTACCACCGCGCTGGCTGTCGCCAAGCCGGAGCCACTGTCAAGGCCGGAGGACGGGAGCCGCACCGACCCAGCGGTGATAGGCGTCCACGTCGACATTGCTGCCGCACAGGATGGTGACCACGTGTCGGCCGGCGAAGCGGTCACGGTCTTCGAGGATCGCCGCGATGCCGAGCGCGGCCGACGGTTCGACAATGAGGCCGGCGTGGTCGAGGAGCATCCGCATACCGGCGATGATCGAGGCCTCCTGGACCAGGACGGCGTCGTCGGCGACCAGGAGGAGGTCCTCCAGGACGGCCGGGATGGGACACCGGCCGGCGACGCCGTCAGCGATGGTGTTGGTCGAGTCGGTGGTCACGACGCGCCGCCTGCGCCACGAGTGGGTCATCGCCGGTGCGCCCAAGGGCTGGACGCAGATCACCTCGACTCCGGGAGCCAGGGCCTTCATCACGTGCCCCACACCGGTGGCCAGCGCCCCGCCGCCGAGAGCGATCAGGACGGCGTCGAACGACGGCACGGTGTCCACCAGTTCAAGGCCGATGGTC
This sequence comes from Streptomyces sp. NPDC058470, assembly GCF_042721055.1. Taxonomy (NCBI): domain Bacteria; kingdom Bacillati; phylum Actinomycetota; class Actinomycetes; order Kitasatosporales; family Streptomycetaceae; genus Streptomyces; species Streptomyces sp. NPDC058470. Next base: position 96,480 of record NZ_JBHXMF010000026.1, on the reverse strand, counting down.
GCCGCGCCCTCGCAGGTCTCGAGGTCGAGGCTGTCTTCGACGAGCCGGATACCGTCGTACCGCGCGATGGCCGCCGCCCGCTCGCGGGCCAGCTCGTGGTCGCCGTCCACCAGTTCCAGACTGGCACCCAACGCGCGGATGCGATCAAGCTTGGCCACCGTCGCAAAGCGGGAGGCCACGACGGTGACGTCGAGCCCCCGGCCGCGGCCGGACCAGGCGAGGGCTTGGCCGAGGTTGCCCGCGCTGGCGCACACCACCGCTCGCGAGGCATCGTCGGCGAGCAGGCTCGCGACCACCTCGGTGCCACGGGCCTTGAAGCTGCGGACCGGGTTCGCCGTTTCGAGCTTGATGCTCACCGTGCACCCGAGGTCGGGCTCCAGCGCCTCGCAGCGGTACAGCGGAGTGTCGAGAAAGATCGGGTCGATCACCCGGCGAGCCGCCCGGATCCGGGCGGTGTCGAGACGCGTCTGCTGCACGACACAGCAGCGTAGCGCCACGGTCAGGGTCAGGGTCAGGGTCAGGGTCAGGGCACTTGAGCCCCGACGTCGGATCGCCCGGCCCGTTTGACGGGCGAGCTTCCGCCTGCCTGCGGACAGGGCAGGCGGACGCTCGCCCATCAAGCGGGGCCGCCGGGAACGGCGTACCGACCGAGGACTTGAACCTGCGCCGGGCCAAGTGATGCGACACCGTGGTTACGGATGGGTTCTTCCTGCCCGACCGCGCCGCGCCGCGCCGGTGATGTCTGCCCTCCTGGCCAAGGAGGGACCTGCCCTCTTTCTCCGCATCGGCCGACGCCTAAGGACTGCGCCTTTGAGGACTACGCCTCAGGACTGCGCCGAACGCGGACGGGAGAAAGGAAAGGGTCAACGTCGGCGTCGGATGAGCCGATACCAACCATGAACTCACCGCACGACTGCAGAGGGAAAGGGGAGACGACGATGTCCCGCACCGAGGATTGCCGCATGGCGGATCGGCCGGCCGACTACCAGCGTCTGGGGATCGCCAGGGGCGAGATCGCGCCCTGGGAGGACGGCTTCCGCTCGCGCCCCGGCGGCCCCGGAACCTTCGAGTGGTGGTACTTCGACTGCGTCCTCGACGACGGATCCACCCTCGTGATCAACTTCATGGTCAAGGACTTCCGGGTCGGCAAGGGCGTCAACCAGCCGCCCGCGCCAGTGGTCACCATCGAGCTCGACCGGCCGGACGGCACCCACATCGAACGGACCTCACCGGAGTACCCGGACGACCACGACTTCGGCACCGACCGGTGCGATGTTCGCATCGGCGACAACCGCTTCAGCGGTGACCTGCACACCTACCGCATCCACGCGGACGTCGACGGCGTCGTCGCGGACGTCACCCTCACCGGGCAGGTCCCCTCCTGGCGGCCGGAGACCGGGCACGTCACGTTCGGGGAGGAAAAGCACAGGTACTTCGCCTGGCTGCCCTCCGTCCCCCAGGGCCGGGTCGAGGCCACCCTCACCATCGACGGCACGACCGAGACCCGCACGGGCACCGGCTACCACGACCACAACTGGGGCGACGCCGAGATGGCGCGTCTCATGCACCACTGGTACTGGGCGCGCGCCGAGGCAGGCGACTACACCGTGATCGCCTCCGACATCACCGCCGCGAAGAAGTACGGCTCCGCCGAGATCCCCATCTTCATGCTCGCCAAGAACGGCGAGATCCTCGCCGACCGCGCCAACCTGGTTCGCTTCACCAAGTCCGACGAACACCCCGACCCGGTCACCGGAAAGCCGGTCGCCAACACCCTTGTGTTCGACTACGACGCGGCCCCCGAGGGCGGCGAAGGGTTCCGGGTCACCTTCCGCCGCGAGAACACCATCGTCCAGAACCGCATGATCGAATCCCTCAAGGGGGCGAAACGGATCCTGGCCAGACTCGCCGGATTCAACGGTGCGTACATGCGCTTCACAGGCCAGGTCACCGTCGAGCACCTCACACACGGCGAGGCCGTCGACAGCGTGAGCGCACCGGCTCTGTGGGAACTCATGTACTTCGGCAAGCACTGAACCGGCTCCGGCACAGCGGCGGGCGTCAGCGCGGGCTTCCTCCGTCGGTGGCCGCCCGGCGCCTCCCGGCCTACCCCTTGTCGACCGGCCGGTAGGTGCACACGTTCACGCCCGTGCCGCTGGTGACGGTCGAGACCAGTTGGAGCGTGCGCAACGCACCGTCGCCGGGGAAGATCGACTTACCGCCACCGAGGGTCACCGGCATGATCATGAGCCGGAGTTCGTCGACCAGGCCCTCGCGCAGAAGGGTGCGCACGAGCGTGGGACTCCCCATGACCAGCAGGTCCCCGCCCTCCGTCTCGCGCAGCTTGCGGATGTGGGCGACGGCCTCATCCCCGGGGATGTGCGTGGTGTTGTTCCACGTCAGGTCGTCGTCGCCCAGCGTTCGGGAAACGACGTACTTCGAGATGGCGTTCATCCGGTCGGCGAACGGGTCGCCGCCCCGCTCGGGCCACGCCGCAGACATCGACTGCCACGTGCGGCGCCCGAACAACAGCGCGTCGGCCTTGGCCAGCGCGTCGGCGAAGGCGCCGCCCACCACCTCCGGATCGAAGAACGGGTGGGTCCAACCGCCGTGAGCGAAGCCGCCCTCGGTGTCCTCGTCGGGTCCACCCGGTGCCTGTACGACGCCGTCCAAGCTCATGAATTCACTGATCACGATGCGCATGGGACTCGCTCCTCTTCCTCACGCCAAGGGTTACGGCAACCACGCCAAGGGTTACGGCAACTACCCCAAGGTCTACGGCCATGGAGACTGCCGCGTCGCTGGAAAGTCATCGCTGCCTTCCGCATCACCTGTCCAGCCCCTGGCGAGGGTTTCCCATCGTCTCCGCAGGAGGGCGCGCCGAACGGGGGCGGTAGTACGACGCGACGGCCGGCTGGCCGGTGTAGTTGGGGCCCGCGTGGGGGTCGGCGCCAAGGTAGGTGAAGGGCAGGGTGATGTGGCGGCCGCCCCGCAGGCTGAGGCGGTGGTGGCGGGCCGAGTAGTGGAAGCCGGCGGCGCGCAGTGCGGCGAGGACCGGGCGGGAGGCATCACCGCCGTCGGGTCGCCGCAGCGTCGAGGGGTCGAGGTGGGCGACCAGCAGGCCGGTGCCGGTGAGCCAGGAGGCGGCCCGCTCCAGCAGTGCGAGCCGGTCGCCGATGTAGTGCAGTCCGTGGACGCAGGTGACCAGGTCGTAGCGGCGCTCCGCGGACCACCCGCCGAGGTCTGCGGTGATGAGTTCGAGGCCGTCGGGCAGCGCTGCCTGCAACCGCGGGCCCACCAGGTCCACGCCGGTCAGTGCGGCTTGCGGAAGTCGCTTGGCCGCTTCGCGTAGGGCCAGCCCTTCTCCGCTGCACAGGTCCAGCCATGAAGGGGCGGAGCGGCGGTTGCTCTCGTTCAGGAACTCCGTGGGAGCGAAGCCGAGTTCGCGGGGGTAGCTGTTGACGCCGGCCAGAGCCCGTTCGCGGTTCATGGCGCTGTTGGCCACCACCGAATGGCCGGCCAACTCGTCGTCCTTGATCAACCGGGGCGGCGGCTCGGCTGTTGTCCGCGAAGTACCGTCGATCATCGCACCATTGTGCGGTACGACCGGTCGTTGCGGGCGAACCCAGGGGCCACGGGCCTCGGCGAAGCCGCGGATAGCGGGTGCCGCCTCCCGAGGACGGCGGCCCGGTCGGCACGGGGCCCCGGGCCGACTACCCAGCCGCGGACGGCAGCCACACCACTTTCAGGCGGAAGACGGCCTACCGGCTCGCCTCGCGTAAGGGATGCAGCCCCGAGACCGGCCGCCCGCCCGTGCGTTGCAGCTCACCACGGTCCTCAAGCCGCATCCTCGCCACAGCGCCGGTCAGCCCGAGCCGGTACGACCGTCATGTCTGCCGTACCGGCACCGAGGCGAGGATCCCGCTCACCAAGGCGGTGATCCCGCTCGCGGACGCTCTATCGCGCAGGTTTCTGCTTCAACATCACGGAGGCGATCGCGACGACGAGTGCGATAACGACCACTGGCAGCACCGGCGCGTAGGTATGCGCGTGGCTGAGCATCCAGTCTCCGACGAAGGCGCCCGCCACCATGCCCACCAGGACCCCGGTCAGGCGACGTACCGCGGCGGGCTTGAGAGACCAGGTGGTGATCCCGGAAATCCAGCTGATGAAGGTGGCCGTGGCCGCCGTGGTGGAAATGCCCGGCACATGAAGCGACCGAACGGCATTCATCTGCAGACCCATCGCAAAGGCGTTGAGGGCGACCAGGATGTTGGACACGAGGCTGGACGGAGACGCCGCCATCCACACGACGATGAAACCGACCTGCGCCACCGTCGCGACGCACAGTGCGATGGAGACACGACGCGGCCACGCTTCGAAGATCTGCGAGTCCTCCATCTCCTCGTCGCCGTTGAACGCGGTCAGGATCCGTGTTGCCAGCGCGGCCCCCACGGCGAACGCGGCAAGTGAAATCACCACGCGAACGGGATCCGGGCCGGCGGGCGGCCGCGTGCCGGCTACACCAAGTCCGAGAAACACCAGGTTTCCGGTCTGGAACGCCGTGAAGACCTTCCCGAAGGAGAGAAAGCAGATCGCCTCGAAGACGCCTGACGAGAACGCCAGGGCGACAAGCAGCCAGTCACGAATGGCCAGCAGTTCCGGTGCCGCGTGCGCGGCAGCCAGGTCCACACGCCGGTCATCCACGGGTTCGGCTCCTCCGTCGCCCCGGACCGGCAGGGTCGGGGCGGCAGATTGAGTGTCCCGAGAACGTTCGAGTCGAGACAGCCGGCCGTGGGTGTTTTGCAGGCTGCTCCATTGCATGCCTTTCCCTCCAAGCGCTCAGAGTCGGCAACTCGCCCCGACTAGTTGCTAGGTACACATTTATCTCCCGCGTTCAGGATGTGACCACATCCGGGAAAAAGCCACATATTTGGGCGAAACCTTACTCAGGTTTCAGCAAAGAACTACGAAGGCCCTCTGGAATGACGAAACAGACAGGGCCGACGATTTCTTGAGTCGGGGCGCCTCGGACCCGACCGGCGGCCGGTCAGGAGAGTTCGGAAGGCCGTTTCCGGTCCTTTCGCCACTCGATCCGCCGTGCCGTGCGTGGCCCAACTCGCCTGTCGGCATTGACGGATCATGGCGACGCTCGTTAGCGTTCCAAGCGGCATTGAGTGTCAGCGTCAAGCCCTGGCTCGTTGATCGGCAACCCTCCGCCGCGGTGGGGTGCTCCAGGTGAAAGCCCGGCGGGGTCATCGACCCCGCAAGCGCGTGGCCCCTTGACCGGGCCTGAGATCGGGAGGACGAGCGTGCCGAACAGCAGTGATCTCAGTGCCTCGATCGCGGCCGCCGCGGTGTTCTCCGGATTCTCCCGCCGACGCCACATCGACCTGCAGCTCTTCACCAGCTGTCTGTGTCACGACTGATTGCGTCCCTGCCTCACCGCCCTCCTGACTGACGTTCGCCGACGGCTTTGACGCCGCGGGCGACTCCCTGCGGGCTCTCACGGCGCTGTCGGAGTCCGCGGCACTGTCACGCCTTCGTCGGCACCCTTCCCCCAGACACCTTCCGGATATTTCCGTCACTTCGCCCAGGTCTGCTCAGGGCCACTTCGCCTTGGTCTGCACCGGTACGTGCGCGGTGACTTTGGAGTAGGAGAACCCGTCCGTGATATCGCATCCGGATTCCCGACCCACCCGGTGGGCGGCACTCGCCGCCCTTGTGACCAGCAGCGTCCTGCTGAGTGCCTGCACGTCGAGCGACAGCGCCGGCTCGACCAGCGACAACGGCCCGGCCAAGTCCGGCGGCACACTGACCTTCGCAGTGGGTTCCGACGTGGGCTGCGTGGATCCGCAGCAGGTGGGCAGCAACGACACCATTTACTCACTGCGCCAGATCGTGGACTCCCTGACCGACCAGGATCCCAGGACCGGCAAAATTGTGCCGTGGCTGGCGAAGAGCTGGGAAGTCAGCTCCGACACGACCACGTTCACCTTCCACCTGCGATCAGGTGTCACCTTCAGCGACGGGACACCGCTGACCGCGCAGGTGGTCAAGGACAACTTCGACGCGGTACCGAAGCTCGGCGCCCTGGGGACCCTGGCCCAGGGGTACTTGAGCGGCGTGGACAGCACCACCGCGGTTGACCCGCTCACGGTGCGGGTCGAGTTCAAGCAGCCGAACGCGCAGTTCCTGCAGGCCACGTCGACGCACTCGCTGGGTATCGAGTCGGCGGCGAGTGCCCTGCAGAGCCCGCAGGAGAAGTGCAGCAAGGGTGTGGTCGGGTCGGGGCCGTTCACGCTGGAGAGCTACGTGCAGAACCAGGCGATCACCTTGACCAAGCGCAGCAAGTACGCCTGGGGTTCGTCGCTGTGGACCAAGCAGGGCGAGGCGTACCTGGACAAGCTGGTGTTCAAGGTGGTGCCCGAATCGGGCGTGCGCACCGGCAGCCTGCAGTCCGGTCAGGTGGACGCGATCAGCAGCGTCGGCAAGGCCGACGAGGCGGCGCTCACGGGTGGCCAGGTGAACCTGCAACGACGGGCGAATCCCGGTGCGGTGTTCAACCTGGGGCTGAACAACTCCCGCCCACTGCTGAAGGACGCGAAGGTGCGTCAGGCGCTCCTGTTCGCCATCAACCGGCAGCAGATCGTCGACACCGTGTTCCCGACCGGCACCAGGCCGGCGACCAGCATCCTGGCGTACACCACACCGGACTACGCGGACCAGGGCTCCGACCTGGTCTTCGACACGGCGAAGGCGAAGTCCCTGCTGGAATCGGCCGGTTGGAAGGTCGGCAGTGACGGCATCAGATCGAAGAACGGCACCAAGCTCAGCCTGATCGTCAGGTGGTTCGCCAACGCGGCCACCAACCAGCCGACGCTGGAGCTGATCCAGCAACAGCTGAAGGCGGTCGGGGTCGACGTGGTGCTCAAGGAGACGCAGACCGCCCAGTTCGCCACGATGCTGCAGTCCGGCGACTTCGACGCGTCGTGGGGCAACCTGACCCGCGCCGACCCGGACATCCTGCGCAGCCAGTACTCCACCGAGCTGGCCAACCTCTACCACCTGCCGACGAGCCCGCTGGACTCGGCGCTGACCCAGCAGGCGGCAACGGCCGACGCGGCCAAGCGGAAGGAACTGGTCGGCCAGGCACAGCAGTTGATCGTGCAGAACGCCTACGTCATTCCCGTGGTGGAGCTGCAGACCCAGCTGGGGGTGGCGAAGAAGGTGCACGACCTCAGGTTCGATGCCTCCAGCCGGATCCAGCTGCACGACACCTGGATCGGCTAGCAGCCGGTGGATGCGCGACAGAGCGTCCGATCCGGTCGTCGGCTGCAGGAGGTGGGCAGGGAATGCGTCGCTATGTGATCAAGCGTCTCGCACAGGCACTCGGGGTGCTCTGGGCGGCGTACACGGTGTCGTTCTTCGTACTGAACTACCTGCCCGGTGATCCGGTCTCGGCGATGGCCGGCGCCGGAGCGGACTCGGGCCAGATCGATCCGGCGCAGATCGCCGCACTACGGCATGAGTACGGCTTCGACAAACCGGTGCTGGTGCAGTACGCCGACCATCTCGGCAAGGCGGTGCGCGGTGACTTCGGGAACGCGGTCTCCACCGGTCGGCCGGTGACCTCGACGCTGGCCGACGCGCTGCCGCAGACGCTGCAGTTGACCGGAGCGGCGCTGCTGCTCGCGGTGGTCTTCGGTGGCGGTCTTGCGGTGCTGGCGACCTACACCACGCAGCGGTGGTTGCGGCAGCTGTTGCTGTCGTTGCCGCCGCTGGGAGTGTCGGTTCCGACGTTCTGGGTCGGGCTGGTGCTCGTCGAGCTGTTCTCCTTCCGGGCGCGGTGGTTCCCCGCGTTCGGTAACGACGGGCTGCCGGGTCTGGTGCTGCCGGCGGTGACGCTCGCGATCCCGACCGGCGCCCTGGTCTCGCAGGTGCTGGCCAAGAGCCTGCTCACGGCGCTCGACCAGGCATATGTGGAGACCGCGCGGGCCAAGGGCGCCGGCCGACTGCGCATTCACCTGCGGCACGCGCTGCGCAACGCCTCACTGCCGGCGTTGACGATCGTCGGGCTGCTGGCCGGGCAGCTCATCGCCGGTTCGGTGGTCGTCGAGACCGTGTTCTCCCGCGACGGCCTGGGCCGGGTGACGGCCGCTGCGGTCACGGCCCAGGACATTCCACTGGTCCAGGGAGTGGTGGTGTTCGGAGCCCTGATCTTCGTGGCGGCCAATCTGCTCGTCGATCTCGTCTATCCGCTGCTGGACCCGCGGATCGTGGTGACCTCGAACAGGAAGGTGCGGCCCGCATGAGCGAAACCCTTGTCGAGGATGCCGCCGCCGGCGCCGCGCTCGGCCTGGCACGGCCCGTCGAGCCGGGCATCGACCCGAGTCCGGTGCGCGGGTTCGAACCCAGGCGGGTGATCCGATTCCTGCTGCTGCGACCGGGCCTGCTGGCGTCGGTCCTCGCGGTGGCGTTCGTGGTCCTTGCCGCGTTCTGGCCGGGGCTGTTCACCTCGCAGGATCCGCTGCAGGGGGTGCCGTCGCAGAACTTCCAGGGCCCGAGCGGCGCGCACTGGTTCGGCACCGACGAACTGGGACGTGACCTGTTCTCCCGGGTGGTGCACGGCGCGCAGCTGTCGTTGAAGGCGACGCTGATCGCGGTGGGCGTCGCCTTCCTGGTCGGCGGGGCGCTCGGCCTGATCGCCGGGTTCGTGGGCCGCTGGGTCGAGGACGTGGTGATGCGCTTCGTCGACGTACTGCTGTCGATCCCGGCGCTGTTCCTGTCCCTGGCCCTGGTCACCGCGCTGGGTTATGGAACGGTGAAGGTCGCGGTCGCCGTCGGGATCGCCAGCGTCGCCGGCTTCGCACGGGTGATGCGTGCGGAAGTGCTGCGGGTGCGCCAGGCGGTCTTCGTCGAGGCGTCCCGCTCCTGCGGGTCCCGTTGGTACTCGGTCCTTGGCCGGCATGTGCTGCCCAACGCGATGGGCCCGGTGATCGTGCTGGCCACCCTGGAGTTCGGCACCGCCGTCCTGGCCGTCTCGTCACTGAGCTTCCTCGGTTACGGAGCGCCGCCACCGGCGCCGGAATGGGGCACGTTGATCTCCGACGGACGCAACTACCTGGGCAACGCCTGGTGGCTCACCGCGCTTCCCGGGCTGGTGATCGCCTCGACGGTGCTGGCCACCAACCGCATCGCACGCGCGCTGGACGGCGAATGGTCCCGGCAGCGATGACCGGCCCGCTGACGAACGAACCCGAGACGGATGACGCCGTGACGAACGAGGCCGTGACCACCGCAGTGCCTGCCACCCGGGAACCGCTGCTGGAGGTGCGGAACCTGTCGGTGTCGTACCGCACCCGCGGCGGCTCCGTGCATGCCGTGCGGGGCGTGGACCTCGACGTATGGCCGGGCGAAGTGACCGCGGTGGTCGGCGAGTCCGGATCCGGCAAGAGCACGACCGCGCATGCGATCACCCGGCTCCTGGCGGCGAACGGCGGCATCGACGCCGGTACCGTCCGCTTCGGCCGGCACGACCTCGCCTCGCTGACGGAACGGGAGCTGCGTACGGTGCGCGGCGCGGGGATCGGCCTCGTGCCCCAGGACCCGTCGGTGTCACTCAACCCGGTCAAGCGCATCGGTGAGCAGGTCGCCGAGGTGCTCCGTATCCACCGGCTGGCGACACGACGCTCCGCGCCGTTGGACGCGATCGCCGTCCTGGACCTGGCCGGGCTGCCCGACGCGGCCACCCGCGCCCGGCAGTACCCGCACGAACTGTCCGGCGGAATGCGGCAACGGGCGCTGATCGCCATCGCCATCGCCGCCAAACCAAAGTTGATCATCGCCGACGAGCCGACCAGCGCGCTGGACGTCACCGTGCAACGGGTCATCCTCGACCATCTGCAGCACCTCACCGAAGCGTCCGGAACCGGGGTGCTGCTGGTGACCCACGACCTCGGCGTCGCCGCCGACCGGGCCGCGCGGATCGTGGTCATGTCGCAGGGGCGGGTCGTCGAGACCGGTCCGACCCGCGACATCCTGGAGAACCCGCAGCACGACTACACCCGACGCCTGCTGGCCAGCGCTCCCAGCCTGACCACCGCACGCCCCCGGGCCACGGTCGCCGTCCCACCCTCCACAGCCGAGAAGGAGGCGCCGCTGGTCGAGGTACGCAACCTGGTCAAGAAGTTCCGGCTGCCCCACGCCGCGGGCTCGGCCCGCACACTGCGAGCGGTCGACGACGTCAGCTTCACCCTCCACCGCGGGCGGACACTGGCGCTGGTCGGCGAATCCGGCTCCGGAAAGTCCACCACCGCCCGACTGGTGCTCCGCCTCGCCGACCCGACCGCCGGGCGCGTCCTGTTCGACGGCGCCGATGTCACCACCGCCCGCGGAGCACAGGCCAGGCAGCTGCGCCGACGGGCCCAGCTCGTCTACCAGAACCCGTACGCCTCGTTGGACCCGAGGTTCTCCATCGGCGAGGTGATCACCGAGCCGCTGCGCGCGTTCAAGGTCGGCGACCGCGCCTCCCGGACGGCCCGGGCCAAGGAGCTCCTCGACCGGGTGGCGCTGCCCGCCTCGGTCCTTGGCCGCCGCCCGGCGGAGCTGTCCGGCGGGCAGCGGCAGCGCGTCGCGATCGCCCGCGCCCTCGCCCTGTCGCCGGACCTGGTGGTCTGCGACGAACCGGTGTCAGCGCTCGACGTCTCCGTCCAGGCCCAGGTCCTCGACCTGCTCGCCGAACTGCAGGCCGACACCGGGGTGGCGTACCTGTTCATCTCGCACGACCTGGCCGTCGTGCGCCAGATCGCGCATCAGGTCGCCGTCATGCGCGCCGGCCGCATCGTCGAGACAGGCACCAGCGAGGAGCTGTTCACCCGTCCCGGCCACGACTACACCCGGGAGCTGCTGGCGGCGATCCCCGGCGGCCGGCACTCCTCGGCTGCCTCTGCCGGCCGGCCCTCGGGCGGGAGCGGGTCCGCCGACCCGATCGCCCCGGAGGTGAGCCGGTGACGCCTCCGGACAGCAAAGCAATGAGGACCGAACACCACACGAGGACGAAGACCGCATGAGCACCCCCACCATCAGCTCGCTGGCCTTTCTCACCCCGGGCAACTTCGCCGACGACGACCCGTACACCGGCCTGGAGGAGACCCTCCAACTCTTCGAGTACGGCGAGCGGTTGGGCTTCGACGGCGCTTGGATCCGGCAACGCCATCTCGAACACGGGGTGGGCGCTGCCGCGGTGTTCCTCGCCGCGGCCGGTCAGCGTACCGAGCGGGTCGAGTTGGGCACCGCGGTCATCCCGATCGGCTACGAGAGTCCGTTCCGGCTGGCCGAGGACCTGGCGTTGGCCGACGTGCTGTCCCGCGGCCGGCTCCAGGTCGGCTTCAGCACCGGCATGCCGCACGCCGAACTGCTCGGCGACCTGGTGTACGACGGGGACTGGCGCTCCTTCGACCTGTCCTACGGCAGGGTCGCCCGCGTCGTCGACAACCTGCGCGGCGGGTATCTCGGGGGCCCGGACACCGTGATCCAGTCGCCGGGCAACACCCAGCGGCCGCGCCTGCAACCGCACAGCCCCGGCCTGGTGGACCGCATTTGGTACGGCGGAGGAAGCCTGCGCTCGGTCCGCTGGGCCGCCGAGAACGGTCTCAACCTGCTGTCCGGCAACATCGTCACCGGCGAGAGCACCGACGACTTCATCACGGCCCAGTTGAACCTCCTCACCGAATTCCGGCATACCCCGTCCGCCGCCCGCGTCGCGGTGGGCCGCGTGATCGTGCCGTTCGACAGCGCCGACCGGGCCACCCGCACCCGCTACCTGGAGTACGCGGCGAGCCGCCACGCCCGCACCCTGGCCCCCCAGGGCCCGAAACGGATCCTGTTCGCACCCGACGTGGTCGGCACGGCGGAGCAGATCCTGGAGCAACTGGCGGCGGACCCGGTGGTCTCGGCGGTGTCGGAGCTGCGTATCGAGTTGCCGTACGAGTTCCGGCGGGAGGAGTACGAGCAGATCCTGCACGACGTACGCCACCTGGTCGCGCCCGAACTGGGCTGGCAGCCGACGCAGTTGGAGACAGCGCGATGAGTTCCGTACGACTGGACGTGCAACCGGCCCACCCCCGGGAAAGGGTGGGCCGGCGGCGCGGAGGAGGGGCGGGTCAGCCGGCCTGGCGCCGGTCGGTGGTGGAGCGGTGGGTGAGGGGTTCCCGCAGGCCCAGGTGCTCGCGCAGCGTCGTACCCGTGTACTCGGTGGGGTAGAGACCGCGTTCCTGTAGCGCGGGGACGAGCAGGTCGACGATGTCGTCGAGGCCGCTGGGGATCAGGTACGGCGTGACGTTGAAGCCGTCGACGGCGCCGTGCCGCACCCAGTGGGCGAACTTGTCCGCGAGGCCTGCCGGGGTACCGACATGGCCGCGCTGGGGACCGAGCGCGATGACGGTCTCCCGCAGTGACCAGCCGTGTGCGTCGGCCTTCTCCCGCCACTCGGCGACCACCTTGCGCGGGTCGACGACGCGCCGGGCGCCGAAGGAGCCGTCGTCCTCGGCGACGACGGGGTCCTCCTTGGGCAGCGGCCCGTCGGCGTCGCGATCGGAGAGGTCCAGGCCCCACAGGAGTCCGGCGATACCCAACGCTGTTGCCGGAGTGACCTGTTGGAGACGGATCCAGCGCTTCTTCTCCAGGGCCTCCTCCTCGGTGACCCCGACGATGATCTCGGTACCCGGGAGGATGCGCAGGTCGTCGTCGGGTCGGCCGACGGCCCGCAGGCGGAGCCGGACGTCGTCGGCGAAGGCGAGCGCGTCGTCGAAGTCCTCGCCGTGCCTGGAGAAGATGACGTCGGCGTTGCGGGCTGCGAAGTCCCGGCCGTCACCGGAGTCCCCGGCCTGGAATATCACCGGGTGACCCTGGGTGCTGCGCGGCAGCGTGGGCGCAAGGTCGACGTCGAACTGTGGCCCCTGGTGGCGGACTTGGCGCACGGCACCGGGTGCCGCCCAGGCGGGGGCGCCCGGGGAGCCGGAGACGGCACCGTTCTCCCAGCCGTCCCAGAGCGCGCGGGCGACGGTGAGGAACTCCTCGGCGCGCCGGTAGCGGTCGGCGTGGTCGAGGTAGCCGCCACGGCGGAAGTTTGCGCCGGTCCAGGCGTTGTCGGTCGTCACCACGTTCCAGCCCGCGCGGCCCTCGGAGAGCAGGTCGAGACCGGACAGGCGGCGGGCGAGGTCGGCGGGCTCGTTGAAGGTGATGTTGGAGGTGGAGACCAGGCCGATCCGGTCGGTGACGGCGGCCAGTGCGGCGAGTTGGGTGATGGCGTCCGGCCGCCCGGCGATGTCGAGGTCGTGGATACGGCCGTCGACCTCTCGCAGGCGCAGCCCCTCCCCCAGGAAGAACGCGTCGAACAGGCCCCGTTCGGCGGTCTGGGCGACGCGCCGGTAGCTGGTCGGGTCGATCTGGCTGCCGCTGGCGAGGTCGGACCAGATGGTCCAGTGGTTGACGCCCTGGAAGAAGACGCCGAAGTGGAGCTGGGCGTGCGGGCGGGGGACGTCGAGGGGGTCGGTGCGGGTCATCGGGTCTCCTCAAGGGCCTCGAACGCCGCACCGGCGGCGTAACGGTTGGCGGGCCGGTCGAGGCCCAGGTGGGTGCGCAGGCTTGCGCCGGGCAGCGGGCGGAGGGCGTGCCGCCGCTCGAAGAGGTCGGGCAGCACGAGCCGGGACAGCTCCAGCAGGTCCTCGTCGAGCACCAGCGGATGCAGCCGTACGCCGTCCACGACGCCCCTCAACTGGCCGAGCAGCGCGGCGAGTCCGGCGGCGGAGCCGATGTGGCGCAGCCGTCCGTGGTCGGTCCAGGGCGCATGCCGTTCGAGGTCGGCGACGCGCTCCTCGGCCGTGGCGTCCACGGTGTCGAGGGCGATCTCGACCTCCGCGAAGGTGCGCGGCGTTCCGGCGGCGGCGGCGGCCGCGGTGATCTCGGCGAGGTCGCGGCCCTCGACGAGGGCGACGTCGAGTTGTGCGGCGGGCACGAGGTCGGGCCGGCCGAGCACGACGAGTTGCCCCTGGGGCGGACGCGGCACGATCGCGGGGCCCTTCACGGCATAGGTGTCGCCGGTGAAGTCGACGTAGTGGAGCCGGTCGCGGTCGAGGTAGCGGCTGGTGGCCACGGAACGGATGACCGCGTCGTCCTCCCAGGAGTCCCACAGGGCGCGGACGACCTCGACGCCGTCGCGGGACTCGCGGGCTCGGGCGGCTGCGCCGTCGACGAGGGGGCGGCCCCAGGCGCGGGCCGCGTCAGGACGTACCTCTTCGCTCATCACCCACCCGGCCCGCCCGATCGAGATGTGGTCCAGGGACGCCAACTGGCTGGACACGTGGAAGGGTTCGGCATAGGTGACCGGGACGACCGGCGCGATGCCGATGACGCTCGTCGACGCGGCGAGGAACGCCGCCCGCTCCACCGCGCCGATGCGGCCGACCACGTCGGGCGTGGCGCCGGGCGGGAGTACGCCGTCCTCCAGGGTGAGCAGGGTGAACCCGGCGTTCTCCGCGGCGGCGGCGACGCGGGCCACCCGGCGCGGGCTCAGCAGGTGGTCGGGGGAGTGGGCGGCGCGGCGCCAGGCCGCGGGATGGGCGCCGTCGCCGTCGAGTTCGACGGCGAGCCGCAGGGCGGGGCCGGACATGGGGTTTCCTTCCGAGGGCACAACGAGACGGCCGGCCCGGCGGGCCGACGGGGGTCAGAGTCGTGCGGAAGGACAGACGGCGGAGGCGGTACGGCAGTAGTCGACGTGCCGTCGGATGATGAGCCGCGTCCCCGTGCCGGCACCGTGCGGTGCGGCGCCACGTGCACGCATCGGGGCCTCCACCCGTCCGGGACCGGTCACTTCAACCTACTTCGTCGGCCCTGGAAGGTGTCAAGACCATTAGATGTACGTGCATACGACAGCGACAGCGACACAGCCGGCTCGTCGGCTCCGGCGGAGATACCCAACTGTCCGGGGCGCCTCAGGAGTTCGCGAGCTCTCCGAGCAGCTTCCAGGTACGGCGGCGGTCCGCCTCACCGCCCAGGTCCGTCGCGGTGAACACCACCTCTGTCGCCCCGGCTTCGCGGTACCGCTGTACCTCGGCGGCGACGGTCTCCTCGTCGCCGATGACGGCCAGGTCGGCGGCCCGGGTGGCGCCGGAGAGTCCGATGACGCGTTGGTAGGAAGGGAACTGCTCGTAGAACGCGAGCTTCTCGGTCGCCGTCTCCCGTACCGCTTCGGTGTCGGCGGTGACCACGCCGGGCACCACGGCCACGATCCGGGGCGCCGGCCGGCCGGCTGCCTGTGCCGCGGCGGTGACGGCCGGGACGAGGTGCTCGGCGAGGGCGCGCGGGCCGGCCAGGAGCGGGATGATCCCGTCCGCGAGTTCGCCGGAAGCGCGCAGCGCCTGCGGAGCCATGGCGGCGACCAGGAGCGGCACCGGCGGTTGGGCACCCGGCACCGTCGCCGGCAGCGGCGTGGTGGCGGTCAGCAGCTCTCCGTGGAAGTCGGCACTGCCTGTTTCCACGAGTTGGCGCAGGGCGGTGAGGAACTCGCGGAGCCGGGCGATGGGGCGCTCGTACGGGATGCCGAAGGCCGTCTCGGTCAGGTGTTTGGTACCGAGTGCGAGCCCCAGGTGGTAGCGGCCGCCGGTGGCGGCCTGGGCCGTCTGGGCCTGGCTGGAGATGAGCAGTGGATGGCGGCCGAAGACCGGGATCGCGGCGGTTCCGACGTGCAGCCCGGGCACCTCACGGCCGACTATTGCGGCGAGCGTGGGCGAGTCGTACGCGAAGGTCTGCCCGAACCACGCGGAGCGCAGTCCGGCCTCATGAGCCTCCCGCGCGAGTTGCACCGTTGTGTCGATCCGGTCCTGCAGAGGCAGCGTTACTCCGATGGTCATATACAGAGCAACCGGCAGACGCGCGACGGGCATTCCTGCTCGTTCATGACAAGCTCATGGCGGCCTCGTAACAGCTCTTTCGGCGGCGTACCTGCGGCGCTGTTGCAGACAGGGACGGCGCCGGTGCGGTCTTGACAAGGCCGCCCGGCACCCACGTACGTTCTTCCCGCACCATCAGGAACGGCCGAGAGACCTGGCTCCTCGAAGCCGCGCTCACTGCGCGTCGCGATCCGCGGCGCCGCCCGACGCCAGGCCGATGGGAGTCACCGTGAGGGCATCGTGCACCGGGCCGGCCGGAACCGCGGTTCTGCTGCCGGCCTGGACGAAGCGCCGGCACGTGGACCTGTGCCGGACCCACGCCGCGCTCTGTCGCTGACCATTCGCTCCGGCTTTCCCCTGACGGGCCCGCGCTCCACCGTCTGACGGGCCCGCGCGCACTCGTGGTGCCCAGCTGGACCTGATCCGGCATGCCCGGGTGTTCGTTCGCTCCGAAGAATCCTCCACCCCGAGATGTCACCGATGCCGGTGAGAATGGACGAGTTGTGAGCGCGAAGCGGCCCAGGACGCTGAAGACCGTGACCGGTGCCGGCGGCACGTCGGAGACCTACGACCTGGCGGTCGATCCCACCCGATCGACCCTGGACACCGCCGTGCGGGTGGCGAAGCTCGCGGAGGCCGCGCGGATCGACGCGCTGTTCACCGCCGACCTGCTCAGCTTCGACGCCCAGGGCGCGATCGGGTCGCAGGAGCCGCTGGTCTTCGTCTCGGCGCTGAGCCAGGTGACGTCGCGGATCGGTCTGATCGCCACGGTCTCGACCACCTTCAACCACCCGTTCAACCTGGCCCGGTTGTTCGGAACGCTCGATCACGTCAGCAACGGCCGGGCCGCCTGGAACCTGGTGACGTCCTCGATCGGTGAGGAGAACTTCGGGCCCGGCGAGCTGCCCAGCCCGGAGGACCGCTATGCGCGCGCCGCGGAGACGCTGGAGGTGGTCAACGCGCTGTGGGACAGCTGGGAACCAGGTGCGCTGACCGTCGGTGCGGACGGCAAGGCGGTGCTGCACCGGGACCGGGTGCACCCCATCCACCACTCCGGCCGGTTCTTCACCGTGGCCGGTCCGCTGAATATTCCGCCGCTTCCGCAGCGACGCCCGGTGCAGATCCAGGCCGGGCAGTCCGCAGCGGGCACCGCCCTGGGCGCCCGTTACGCCGAGATCGTCTTCACCTCGCTCCCCACCCTCGACATCGCCGTGGACTTCACCCGGAAGATCCGCGGCCAGGCCGAGCGACTCGGACGGGCTGGCGGACTCCCGTTGATCTTCAGCTCGTTCCATGCCACCTACGGCGCCACCGAGGAGGAAGCACAGCGGCTCGTACGCGAGCGGCGCGAGGCGATCGACTTCGAACGCGGGCGCGCCCAGGTCGCCGACATGCTCGGCGGCGGAGTCGACCTGTCGGAGGTCCCCCTCGACGCGACGCTGCCGGAGAGCCTGCTGCCTGACATCGCCTCGGTGAACCGCCGTCGCGGCCGGGTCGACATCTTCACCGGCTACGCGCGACAGGGCTACACCCTGCGGGAGCTTGTCATCGCGGCCCAGGACACCGGGCACTGGGCCGTCGCGGGAACACCCGAGCAGCTCGCCGACGCCATTGAGGAACGGTTCCGGGCAGGCGTTCTGGACGTGATCTCGCTCGGCGGCCTCGCGGACCCACGGCTGCACGACTTCGTCGTCAACGGCCTGCTGCACGAGTTGCGCAAACGGAAGATCGTCGCCGACGACTACACCGGCACCACCCTGCGCGAGAACCTCGGACTCGAACTGCCGCCCCGCGCCGGCGTGCTGGTCCAGGTCGGACCCGAAACGCAGACGCGGTCATAGCCGAGCCGACCGACGCCGAGTCTCCCCCGCCGTACGCGCTCGGCCCCGTCCCGTTCATCCCCCACCCCGCTGCGGCCCGGGCACTGCACTGACATCCCGATTTCGGCGGCACAGTCTGACGCAAGGAGCACAGCCTTGGACGTCCACGCATCCCTGGCCGACGTGGTCGGCAACACCCCACTGGTGCGGCTCAACCGCGTCACCGGCGCGGTGTCCACTCCGGTCTACGTGAAACTGGAGTACGTCAACCCCGGCGGCAGCGTGAAGGACCGCATCGCGCTGGCCATGGTCGAAGCGGCCGAGCAGGCCGGGTTGCTGTTGCCCGGCGGCACCATTGTCGAGGGCACCTCGGGCAATACGGGAGTCGGCCTGGCCATGGTCGCCGCGCAGCGCGGCTACGGTTGCGTTTTCGCGGTCCCGGAGAAGAGCAGCGCGGAGAAGATCGCCGTACTGCGTGCCTACGGCGCCGAGGTCATCGTCTGCCCGTCCGACGT
The DNA here is from genome assembly GCF_042721055.1 of Streptomyces sp. NPDC058470. Classification (NCBI taxonomy): domain Bacteria; kingdom Bacillati; phylum Actinomycetota; class Actinomycetes; order Kitasatosporales; family Streptomycetaceae; genus Streptomyces; species Streptomyces sp. NPDC058470. The sequence continues at coordinate 78,195 of NZ_JBHXMF010000026.1, read as the reverse complement.
ACCGCGCGAGCATCCCGACCATGTGCACTCCGTGGCCGTCCGTCTCGCCGAGGAGACGCCGGGTGGCTGGCTGGCCAACCAGTACGACAACCCGGCCAATCCGCAGGCTCACTACCGCACCACCGGACCGGAGATCTGGCGGCAGACCGACGGACGGATCACCCACCTGGTGTGCGGCATCGGCACCGGCGGCACCATCACCGGGACCGGCGAATACCTCAAGAAGATAAGTGACGGCCGGGTGACGGTCGTCGGCGCCGACCCGGAGGCCTCGCTCTACTCCGGCGGCGACGGGAGCCCGTACTACGTGGAGAGCATCGGCCGCTTCCGCCACCCGGAGACCGTGGACGACACCTGGCCGGAGTCCTACCACCCGGCGGTCGTCGACCGATTCGAGCGGATCAGCGACCGCGACTCGCTGTGGACCGCCCGGCGGCTGGCCCGCGAGGAGGGACTGCTGGTCGGCGGCTCCGCAGGCACCGCGGTGGCCGCCGCACTTCGGGTGGCGGCCGAACTGGGCCCGGACGACCTCGTCGTCGTCCTGCTGCCCGATTCCGGCCGCAACTATCTCTCCAAGGTCTTCGACGACAACTGGTTGCACCAACTGGGCCTGCCGGACAGCGGCGATTCACATCCGGAAGACCACGGCTGAGCTCTCCGTACGACTCGCCGCCGAACGCCCGACACCGGAAGACGCTCGCGCCACGCCCCTCTTGAACCCGCCTGGAACCAGAGCCGATCGGCATCCGACCACTGCAGGAGAAGCGCCGCGCTCACGAGGTCGCGGCGCTCCGGCGCCCGGTCCCAACCGGCCCGGTGAGAGGTTGCAGCCGTATGCACTGGTACGAGGACGACGGATTCTGGTCGGACTTCTCCGAGACCATGTTCTCCGAGCGCAGGCGATCGGAGACGGCGGACGTCGTCGCCGAGTCGCCACTGCTGCAATTCCCGCCCGACAGCCGGGTGTTGGACCTGTGTTGCGGGCCCGGCCTGTATCTGGTGCCGCTGGCCCGTCGGGGTCACCCGGTGACGGGGGTGGATCTGAGCCCCGTCATGCTGAAACGGGCCGAAGCCGCCTGCGCGACGGCCGGGGTCGAAGTCCGGCTGGTCCAGGCGGACATGCTGACGCACGTCGAGCCGGAGTCGTACGACGTGATACTCAACGTCTTCACGTCGTTCGGCTACTTCGACGAACCGACCGACAACGCACGCGTGTTACGCAACGCCCACGACTCACTCGCACCGGGCGGGCGGCTGCTGATCGACGTCCTTGGCAAGGAGGTCCTCGCGGGCTGGATCGGCCGGCCCAAGCTCGTCGAGCTCGACGGCGGCGCGTACGTGGTGCAGCGCGACACCGTCCTGGACAACTGGACACGGCTGCGCACCGACTGGACGCTGGTGCGCGACGGGGTGGCGCGCGAGGCGTCGATCACCTCCTTCCTCTACAGCGCGGCCGAACTGCGCGCCCTCCTCGAGGCGGCCGGCTTCACCGACGTGCGGTGCTACGGCGACTTCGACGGCGGCCCGTACGACAACCGCGCGCGACGGCTGATCGTGCGCGGAACACGGCCGAAACTCGACCCCGGTACGCGGGAACTCTGAGGCACGTCGCTCCGACTACTGATCAGTGGGCGGAGTTCGACGCGTTCCGCCGAGCAACTTCCGTGCGAATGAGGGGACTTCATGACCGGGGCCGCATCCGGGACCTCTTCCGCAGGTCCCGCCGTCTCCTCGGAGAGGGAGCCGCACCAGGATCCGGAGGACCGCCCCGCAGGCCGCGGCAGACTGCTGAGCACACTCGTGGCGCTGTCCGTCACGCTGGTGGTCTCCGTCGTGGCCGGCATCGCGCTGGGACCGACCGTCGTGCCGCCGACCGATGTCGTGCACTTCCTGTGGGCGGCTCTCACCGGTGGCGGCATCGGGGCGGACGAGGTGACCGGGTACTCCATCGTCTGGCATGTGCGCACCCCCAGGGTGCTGCTCGCGGCGGTCGTCGGCGCCGGGCTCTCCGTCGTCGGCGTCGCCATCCAGGCACTGGTGCGCAACGCCCTCGCGGACCCGTTCGTGCTGGGTATCTCGTCGGGTGCGTCCGTGGGGGCGACGGCCGTCGTGGTGTTCGGGATCTTCGCGGGTCTTGGGGTCTTCGCCCTGTCGGCCGCCGCGTTCCTCGGGGCCCTCGGTGCGACGGTGCTGGTGTACCTGGCCGCACGCGGTCCGCTCGGCCTGACGCCGCTGCGGCTGGTGCTGACCGGGGTGGCGCTGGCGTACGGATTCCAGGCGTTGATGAGTGTCCTGGTCTTCCTCTCTCCGAACGGGCAGGCCGCGCGGACGGTGCTGTTCTGGCTGCTCGGCAGCCTGGGGTCGGCGACCTGGGAGTCGCTGCCCCTGGTGGCGGCGGCGGTTCTGGTCGCGGTCGTGGTGCTGTTGCGGCAGAGCCGGTCGCTGGACGTGCTGTCGCTGGGGGACGAGACGGCGGCGAGCCTGGGCGTGGACGCTGACGCCCTGCGGCGGGGGCTGTTCGTGCTCACCGCGGCCGTCACCGGACTGATCGTGGCGGTCAGCGGCGCGATCGGGTTCGTCGGTCTGGTGCTTCCCCATGTCGTACGGATCTGGGTCGGCTCGACTCACCGGCGGGTGCTGGCCGTGGCGCCGCTCGCCGGGGCCTGCTTCATGGTCTGGGTCGACCTGGTGGCCCGTACCGCGTTCGCGCCCGAGGAGTTGCCGCTCGGCGTGATCACGGCACTGATCGGTGTGCCCGTGTTCGTCGTGCTGATGCGGCGGCGCGGCTATCTGTTCGGAGGCCAGTAGATGGCCCCCTCTGTCCTCTCGCTGCGCGACCTGTCCGTCCAGGCGGCCGGGCGGGCGCTCGTCGACCGGTTGAACATCGATGTGGCCGTCGGTTCGATCGTGGGGCTCGTCGGGCCCAACGGCAGCGGCAAGTCCACCGCTCTGCGCTGCGTCTACCGGGCGCTGAAGCCGACCTCCGGCGCCGTCCTGCTCGACGGCACCGACCTGACCTCGCTGAAGCTGCGTGACAGCGCCCGCTCGATCGCCGCCCTGACCCAGGAGAGCCACACCGAACTCGACTTCACCGTCGAGGAGGTGGTGGCCCTCGGCCGTTCTCCGCACGCACGCGGCAACCATCCGCTGACCGCTCGCGAGCGCGAGCTGTGCCGGCAGGCGATGGACCGGCTGGACATCGTCCACCTCGCGGACCGCAGCGTGCTGACCCTGTCCGGAGGCGAGCGCCAGCGCGTACTCGTCGCCCGCGCCCTCGTCCAGGAGCCCCGCGTCCTGGTCCTGGACGAGCCCACCAACCACCTGGACGTACGGCACCAGATCGAGCTGCTCTCCTTCCTGCGCTCATCCGAACTGACCGTCCTCACCGCCCTGCACGACCTCAACCTGGCGGCCCAGGTCTGCGACCGCATCGCCGTGCTCGGCTCCGGGTGTCTGGTCTCCTCGGGTACTCCCGCGGAGGTCCTGACGCCCGAGCTGGTCCGCAAGGTGTTCGGCGTCGACGCCATGGTCGTGCCCCATCCACGGACCGGAACCCCGCAACTGCTCTACGACCTCGCCCCGGCGCCCGCCGGCACCCCCACAGCAGCCGACGCTCCCCCGGAAGGACCACACTCGTGATCAGACCACCGTTCCCCCGCGCACTCGCCGCCGGACTACTGGCGACCGGGTTCCTGGTGACCACCGGCTGCGGCGCGGACGTCGAGCCCGCGGCGGAGGCCGAGCCCGCCACGGTCACCGTCTCCAACTGCGGCGAGGACGTCACATACGCCCGGCCCGAGCGCCCGGTCGCCTACGACGTCAGCGGCGCGGAGAAGATGTTCTCCCTGGGCCTGGCGGACCAGATGCGCGGTTACGTCATGAACGAGCTCGGCGACCCGTCCATCGAGGGCTCGCCCTGGCGCAAGGACTACTCCGAGGTCGAACGGCTGGGCACCGAGCGCATCACCCGGGAGATCGTCGTCGACGCCAAGGCCGACTGGGTACTGGCCGGATGGAACTCCGGCTTCAGCGAGGAACGCGGTATCACCCCGGCCCTGCTCGACAAGGTCGGCATCGCCAGCTATCTGCACACCGAGACCTGCTGGGACTACGGCGACAAGAGCGTCGACGTGACACCGCTGGAGGCGCTCTACACCGACCTCGACAACCTGGGGAAGATCTTCGGTGTCGAGAAGCGGGCCGACGAACTCGTCACCGACCTCAAGGACCGTGTCACCGCCCTGAAGAAGACCTGGCCCGCCGGGGACGACCCGGCAAAGGTGTTCGTCTACGACTCGGGCACCGACCAGCCGTTCACCGCCGGCCGGCACGCCGCTCCGAACGACGTCATCACCGCGGCCGGCGGCACCAACGTCTTCGGCGATCTCGACAAGGGCTGGACGACGGTGGGCTGGGAACCGGTCATCGAGGCCAAGCCGGAGGTGATCGTGATCATCGACTACGCCGACCAGCCGGCCAAAGACAAGATCGCCTTTCTCAAGTCGATGCCCGGCCTGAAGTCGATACCGGCGGTGAAGGACAACCGCTTCCTCGTCATGTCCTACGGCGACGCGGTCAGCGGCCCGCGCAACGTCACGGGTGCCGAGGACCTGGGCCGCTACCTGCGCTCGGTCGGGCTGTGACGGTGACCCCAGCGCGCATCGCACCCGCCGCACCGGGCGCCCCGGTCCACGAGCACATCACCGACGCGATCAAGGCTCCGGACCTGCTGCGGCTGTCCGGCAACGTGGTCCTGGCCCGTTTCGAGACGCTGAAGGTGTACGCCGCCCTCGGCGCCGTCCGCACACTGCTGGCGCGCGGGACCGTGAAACCGGGTCAGACCCTCGTCGACAGCTCCAGCGGCATCTACGCTCTGGCCCTGGCGATGGCCTGCCACCGCTACGGCCTGCACTGCCACATCGTCGCCTCCACCACGGTCGACGCCACGATGCGCGCCCAGTTGGAGATCCTCGGCGCCACCGTGGACCAGATGCCGCCCTCGAAGGATCTGAGACTCGACCAGGAGGGGCGGGTCCGGCGAGTCCGGCAGCTGCTGGCCGAACGGCCGGGCCTGTACTGGATGCGTCAGTACCACGACGGCGTCCACTACACCGGCTACCAGGAGTTCGCCGACCTGGTGGACCGGGCGCTGCCCGATGTGCCGCTGACCGTGGTGGGAGCCGTCGGCACAGGCTCGTCGAGCGGCGGGCTGGCCGAGGCACTTCGCGGACGCGGGCGAGACGTACGCCTGCTGGGACTCCAGCCCTTCGGCAGCGTCACCTTCGGCAGCGAGGGGTTCAGCGACCCCGAGGCGATCATCGCCGGGATCGGCAGCTCGATCCCGTTCGACAACGTTCGCCACGACCTCTACGACACCCTTCACTGGCTCGACTTCCGGCACGCCATGGCCGGCGCCGTCGGTCTGCTGCGGGAACACGCCGTGTTCGCCGGCCTGTCCACCGGCGCCGCCCACCTCGTCGCGGGCTGGGAGGCCGCCCGCGACCCCGAGCGCACGCACCTGGTCATCGGCGCCGACACCGGTCACCGCTACACAGAACGCGTCTTCGCCCGCCACCACGAGGCCCTCGACCCGCGCACGCTCAAGCCCCACCAGATCACCAGCCTCACCGACCTCGCGCTGCCCTGGTCGGTCATGGAGTGGAAACGGCGGCGGTACGACGTACGGCAATCTGCCGTGCCCTCTGCTCCCGCCGTGCCCTCTGCTCCGACTGTTCCCGCTGTTCCCGCTCTTCCCGCGGAGGCAGCGGTCTCGCTCGCCGCACCGACCAAGGAGGACCAGGCATCGTGACCATCGCCGCCCTGGAGGCACTCACCTTCGGCCTGGGACGCCTGATCGAGGCGGCCGGCAACGCCGGACACCGCCTGTGTCTGCTCACCGGCAACCGGGACGTCTACCGCCACGAACTCGCCCACCTCGACCCCACGGCACTGGACATCGTCGACCTCGACACCACTGACGAAGCCGCCTGCGCCGCCGCTCTGGCCGCCGTGCCCGACCTGTGCGGGCTCATCAACTCGACCGACACCTGGAGCGTCCCGGGCGCCGACCTCGCCGCCAAACTCGGGCTGCCGGGACCCGATCCGACCGCGGTCCGTCAACTGCGGGACAAGAGCCGGGTGCGCAACCTCCTCCACGAGCGTGGCCTCAGCCGCGGTGGCGCTCTCGCCGTTCCCGTCGATCCCTCCTCGGCGGCCGTCGAGATCCTCCGTGAGGTCGGTCTGCCCGCCATCCTGAAGGACTCCGCGGGCACCTCCTCCCGCAACGTCTGGCCGGTACGCGACGAGCACCAGCTGCGTACGGCCCTCACCGATGCCGCCCAACGCCCCTTCAACGGACGGCTGTTCGCCGAACCCTTCTTCTCCGGCCCCGTCTACAGCGCGGAAACCCTCAGCTGGGAGAACGAGACGAAACTGCTCGGTGTCCTCAGCCGGCAGATCTCCCCCGAGCCCTCCGTACGCGAGGAGGCGGCGGCCTTCCCCGTCGCCCTCCCCCGCCCCGAACTCGACCTGATCCAGGACTGGGTGGCGCGCGTACTGGCGATCGCCGGCCACGACAGCGGCTTCGCACACGTGGAGTTCGTCCTCACCACCGAGGGCCCGGAACTGGTGGAGATCAACCGTCGTATCGGTGGCGCGCTCGTCGGCGAGGCACTGTGCCGCGCCCTGGGCACCAATGTCTACGACGCCATGGTCGACACGGCTCTCGGCCGCCGCCCCGCGCTGCTGGACACCGTTGCTGTCGATGACACCCCCGGTCCCGCGACCGCCTTCGTGCTCGTCTACCCCGACCGGCCCGGCACGCTCATCGGCTGGACCGGCCTGGACGGTCTGTCCGCCTTCCCCGGCTCGCCCGAGTGGTACCCCACCGCCGTCCCCGGCCGGCGCGTGGAGCACCTGAGCGACCAGCGCAGCTGCACAGGCATCGTCCTGGCCGAGGCTGCGACGGCCGAACTGGCCCTGCACCGGGCGCTCAGCGCCGCCGGAAGCGTACGGCCGGTCGTCGCGACGGACGACGACGACCGAGGATGACTACGACGTCGTCGCGGAAGCCGGGCGGAGGTCCGCGCTCCCGCCTCGCTCCGCTCAAGGCACTCACCGGCCCGCAGTACTTCCTGCTGGCCGGTTCATTCCTGATCCCCTTGGGCAGCTTCGCCGTGCTGCCGTTCATGTCGATCCTGCTGCACGAGCGGCTGGGCATCGGGCTCGGCACCGTCGGCGTGGTGCTCGCCATCGCCTCGCTCGTGCAGTTCTCCGGCGGCGTCGTCGGGGCCGCGATCGCCGAGCGGATCGGGCTGCAGCGCACCATGCTGCTCGCCCTGGTGATCCGTACGGCGGGCTTCGCCTGCTTCCTGCCGGGGCTGAGTCATCCGGCCGCGGCTGTCACCGCGCTCTTCCTCGTGTCCTGCGGTGCAGCGCTCTATCTGCCTGCCAACAAGGGGTACTTGGTGCACCACGTGGAGGAGCAGCAGCGCCCGCTGCTGCTGTCCGCGAGCAGTTCCGCCCTCAACGCCGGTGTCGCCCTCGGCCCGATCGCCGCCGCACCCTTCGTACTCAGCGCCTCGGCCGGGCTGTTCACGGCGGTCTCCGTGCTGTTCGCAGCGATCACAGTGGGGCACGCACTGCTGCCCGTGGAGAAACCCGACCGCCGACCGGACGAAGGGAGAGTCGACATCGAGGGGCCGCCCCGGCGCCGGGAGAAGACACTCGCCGGACTGGCTCCGATGCCCTTCGCGATCACCGTGCTCAGCGTGTACGTCTTCATGTTCTTCCAGCACTACCTCGCGGTCTACGCGGTACCCCGGACCTCGACGTTCTTCTACGCCCTGGTCCTCGCGCTGTACGCCCTGCTTCTGGTCGTCGCTCAGCCCCTCCTGTCGGACTGGATAGCCCGCCTGCCCTACCCCCGGGCCCTGCGACTCGGCTTCGCCGCGCTGGCCACCGGGATGGCCACCCTCGCCCTCGGCCACCCGGCCGCCATCCTGGCCGGAGCCCTGCTCATCTGCCTCGGCGAGATCATCCTCTTCCTCAAGAACGACCTCGAAGCCCTGAACCGGTCCAGCCGCACGCCCGCCGTCGTCTTCGGCCACCAACGCCTGGCGGCCGGAATCGGCGCGTTCGCCAGCGGCATCGCGGGAGGCGGGGGCTACGAACTGGCAGAACGCTCCGGTCACGCCGGACTCTTCTGGACAGCGGTCGCGGTGCAGGGCGCGCTGCTCCCCCCGCTGCTGATCCATACGCTGCGCCGTCTCCGGCCGGGCGCCACCACAGCCGACCCGGACCGCCCGGCCACAGCACGGACGCGTTGACTCGGTCGGGACAGGCACTGGTACTGGTGCGTCAAAGGGGTCTCGACGAAGAAGTGTCAGAGGATGTCGAGAACGGTCTGGCGGCTCCGTCCCAGGGGCAGATGCCGCCACCGGGGCACTACCACCAAGGAGACCCGTCATGACGATCCAGCGGATGGACAACGTCCTCATCGTTGTCGCCGACCTTGACGCCGCTATCGCGTTCTTCGTAGAACTCGGCATGGAGTTGGAGGGCAGGATGCCGATCGAGGGACGTTGGGTGGACCGTGTCATCGGGCTCGACAACGCCCGACAGGACCTGGCGATGCTGAGGACCCCGGACGGCCACAGTCGGCTGGAGCTCACGCAGTTCCATACACCGCAGGCGATCAGCGCCGAGCCTGCCGTCGCACCGACGAACACACTGGGCATTCGCCGCATCATGTTCGCCGTCGACGACATCCAGGACGTCCTTGCCCGCCTGCAAGCCCATGGTGCCGAACTCGTCGGCGAGGTGGCGCAGTTCGAGGACAGCTATCTGCTCTGTTACGTCCGCGGACCCGAGGGCATTCTCGTCGGACTGGCCGAGCAGCTCAGCTGATGGCCTGATGGATCTATCGACGATCGCATTACCAGATCTGATAATTTCATCATTACGGCAACGCTGCCGGGAGGGCACCGTGAGTAAAACAGTGATCCGCGTCAGGACCGCACCCTCACCGCCACGAGCCTCCGCCCGGCACAGGCCCTCACGCTGCTCGCCCGCTTCAAGCCCCTGGACCCCGGCGAGCTGCTGCTGACCGGACCCGAAATGAGCCGCGCATGAGCATCGAGCACCCCTCCTCGGACATCCCCGTCGCCATCATCGGCGCCGGACCGGTAGGCGTGACCACCGCACTCCTCCTCGCCCGCCGCGGAATCCGCAGCATCATTCTCGAACGCCACCAGGACGCCTATCCGCTCCCCCGTGCCGTCGTCGTCGACGACGAGGTACGCAGGATCCTCCAGGCCGCGGGCGTCGGCGAGGCGTTCGCCGCGATGGCCCGCCCTGGCAAGGGGCTGCGGCTGCTCGACGCCCGGCACCGGGTGATGGCCGAGTTCCGCCGTGTTGAGCAGGGCCCGCACGGCTACCCGCAGACCAGCATGTTCGAGCAGCCCGCACTGGAGCGACTGCTGCGCGACGCCCTGGCCCGGCGCCCGGAGTGCGAACTGCGGAGCGGAGTGGAGGTCACCGGTATCGGGCCGGACACCGAGGGCCCGGTGCGCGTGACGTACCGCGCTCCCGACGGCGAGCACCACCTGTTGGCCGACGCGGTCCTCGGCTGCGACGGTGCGAACAGCCTCACCCGCGAGGCGATGTGCGCCGTATGGGAGGACCTGCGCTTCGAGGAACGCTGGACCGTCATCGACGTGCGGACGACGGTCGACGTCCGCTCCTGGGAGGGCGTCGACCAGGTCTGCGACCCGGACCGGCCCGCGACCTTCATGCGCGTCGGCGAAGACCGCTACCGCTGGGAGTTCCGGCTGCGGGACGGGCGGGAGCCGGTCCGTGAGCTGGTCGCTCCGTGGCTGCCGCCCTCGTACGACGGGGACTTCGAGATCGTCCGCGAGAGCGAGTACACCTTCCGGGCGCGGGTCGCGAACCGTTGGCGAAGCGGCCGGGTCCTTCTCCTGGGCGACGCGGCCCACCTCACGCCGCCGTTCATCGGACAGGGGCTGTGCTCGGGGTTGCGTGACGCCTACAACCTCACCTGGAAGCTCGCCCGGGTCCTCCGACAAGGCGGTGACGAGCGGCTGTTGGACGCCTACGAGAGTGAGCGCAAGCCGCACCCACGGCATGTGATCCGGCTCGCGGTCGTCCTGGGCTGGGCCATGACCGGCGGTCAGGACGGCGCCGCCGCGCTGCGCCGCAGACTCCTGTCCGTGATCTGCCGCATACCCGGCCTGACGGAGGCGGCCAACCGCGACCTCAGCCCGGCACTGGCCGCCGGGCCTCTCGTGGGGCGCCGTACCCGCCGGGGCAGCCGCCTCGTGGGAACCCACTGTCCGCAGCCGTGGATCGACGCCGACGGACGGCGGGCCCGTCTCGACGAAGTACTCGGCGACACCTTCACCATCCTGACCGCCGCCGACCCCTCACCCTCGCTGAAGGCACTCGCCCACGGGCTCGGCACCCGGGCGGTGCCCGTGGGCGAACTCCGCGACGACGGCACCCTCGCCGTCTGGCTGCGGCGAGGCCGCGCCGACGCCGTTCTGCTGCGCCCCGACCGCGTCGTGATGGACGTTGTCCCGACGAACGGCCGGGCCTTCTTCGACACAGCCGTCTGGGCACCCCTGCTGTGCACCACCCGCGAGTACGTCGAACAGAGCTCGTTCGCCGCCCTGTCGAGGAGTTTCACGCGATGACTGACACCGCCGCTCAAGGCGGTCTGCCACACCCGAGCCGAAGTTCTGGCTGCGATGTACTGACCAGCTCATCAGAACTGTGGCGGATGGGTCACATTGATAGAGTCGCACGTATGCCCACGTCAGCGCCCCCTCGCAACCGCTTCGAACGACGCCGCGCCGAGACTCGTCAGGCGCTCGTCCGCGCGGCCCGGCAGATACTCGCCGAGACCGGCGACACCAGCGCGAGCATCCAGACGATCGCCGACCGGGCGGACGTCGGCTTCGGCACCTTCTACAACCACTTCGAGTCGAAGGCCGAGTTGTTCGACGCGGCGGTACGGGACGCCCTCGAAGAGTTCGGCCAAGCCTTCGACGAGCATCTTCAGGGAGTCGACGACCCCGCGGAACTCCTCGCGGGTGGATTCCGCCTCAGCGCACGCCTGGCCAACTCCCGGCCCGAGCTGATGCAGGTTCTGCGTCACCGTGGCCTCAGCCACCTCCACGCGGACTCGGGCCTGGCTCCGCGCGCCATGCGTGACCTGGAGGTCGGCATGGCCTCCGGCCGCTTCGCCATCACCGACCCAACCATCGCGGTGACCGCCCTGGGCGGTTCCTTGCTGGCACTGGTGGAGCTCCGGTTCGCCCAGCCCGAGCGCGATGGCGACGAGGCGGCATCAAGCCTGGCCGAAATGCTGCTGCGCATGCTGGGCGTCCCGCCCGAGGACGCCCGCGAAGTCGCCTGGCGACCCCTGCCCGACCTTGACTGAAGAGAGAGTCCTGAGGGCCGACACCGTCGTCGCCCACCCGAGTCCTCAACCGCATGCGGTCGGTTGAGGGCTCGCGGACGTCCGGCGTCGGTGAGGTCGTCTCACTGACCGCCGTCCGTCGGCGACGTCGCCGCCGTGTCGTCGGCCGGTGTCTCGTCGCCCGACGACTCGTCACTCGTGTCCTCAGTGACGACGATCACGGTGCTGCCCGCCTCGACCTCGCTTCCCGCCGCTGGGGTACTCGACGTCACCACGGCGTCGGACGCCTGGGAGTACCCGGAGGCGACACTGACCTGGAGCCCGAGCCCGCCCAGTTCGTCCTGGACCTCGCTGAGGGTGCTGCCGACGATGTCGGTGGGGATCTGCACGGTCTCCACGGTTTTGGCGACCTGGATGTCGATCGTCGAGCCCGGATCGACCTCCTCGCCGGAGGCGACGCTCTGTCCGACGACAGTGCCGGCCTCGGCTCCGTTGTCGACCTCGGTCGTGTCACCCGGCTTCAGGTCATTTTCGGCCAGCAGTTCCCGGGCCTCGCTCGCCGTTTTGCCCGTGAGGTCCGGAACGGTGGATTTCTCGGCCGCCTTGGCCACCGTGAGGGTGATCTCGGTGCCCTTCTCGACCTTGTCGCCGCCCTCGGGGTCCTGCTCGAGGACAGTGCCGGGGTCCTCCGTGGACTCGACGTGCCGGAGCTTCACCTTGAAACCCTCGCCCTCCAGGATGCCGGAGGCGTCGTCCTCGTCCTTGTCGACGACATCCGGCACCTCCACCTTCGGCGCGCCGGTGGAGACGGTCACCGACACGGCCTCCCCCTTGTCGAGTTCGCCGTCCGTCGGACTCTGCGTACATACGTAGTCCGTGGGCTGGTCGGCGCAGGACTCGCGCTTCGCCACGGTGAGCGTGAGGCCGACGTTGTCCGCCGCAGTCCGAGCCTCGTCGAGAGTCATGCCGACCAGCCCCGGAACGGCCACCGTGCCGTCGTCGACCCCGCCCCGCCCGAACATGAGCCAGCCGACCACGAGCGCCGCGACCAGCACGGCGACGCCGGCCACGACCAGCGCCACGCTCCCCCGGCGGCGCCCGGCCCCCTCCTCGCCACCCTGCGGGGCGTCGCGGTCGTACGAGCCGCCTCCGTCGTACGAGTCGTCGGTCCCCTCCGTCCGGGGCGCGGCAGCCGCCGCCGATCCCGTACTCACTCCCGTGCTCGATCTCGCACTCAACAGTGCCTCGATGTCGGCGAGCATCTCCCCGGCGGACTGGTGGCGGTACCAGGGATTCTTCTGCAGGGCGCGCAGGACGATCGCGTCCACGTCGGGGCCGATCCCGGGGTTGTAGAGGCTCGGCGGGCTCGGAGCCTCCTGGATGTGCTGGTACATCACCGCCATCGGCGAGTCACCGGTGAACGGCGTGCGGCGGAAGGTGAGCAGTTCGTACAGCAGGCAGCCCACCGAGTACAGGTCGGACCGGGCGTCGATGTCCTGCCCGAGCGCCTGTTCCGGCGAGAGGTACTGAGCAGTGCCGATGACGACGGACGTCTGCGTCATACCGACGTCGCGCGCGTCGCGGGCGATCCCGAAGTCCATGACCTTGACCTGACCGGCCTGCGTCACCATGACGTTGGCCGGTTTGATGTCCCGGTGCACGATGCCCTGTTGGTGGGAGTGGTCGAGGGCCCGCAGGACACCGGCCGTCAGGTCCAGAGCACGTTCGACGGTCAACGGCGGTCCGGAGTAGAGGGCTTCACACAACGTCGTCCCGTCGACGTACTCCATCACGAGGTACGGCAGCGGGAATCCGGCGCCCGCCCATCCGCCGCCGTACGACATGGAGGCGTCCTCGCCCGTGTCGTACACCGCGGCTATGGCGGGGTGGTTGAGCGACGCCGTCGACTGGGCCTCCCGGCGGAACCGTTCCTGGAACTCCGCGTCGTGGGCGAGATCGGCGCGCGGGGTCTTCACGGCGACGAGTCGGTCGAGCCGGGCGTCGTGCGCGAGGTGCACTTCGGCCATCCCCCCGGAACCGAGCAGCAGGCGCAGCTCGTACCGGCCCCCGACGACGGCCACCGGCACCGGATGGGAGGAGGTCAGGTCGTCTGGTCCGCCGAAATTCACTGGCTTCTCCACTACGGGATCGGGAAGTCGGCGCCTGCGCAGGGGGCGACAGCGCGCCGAGCCGCCACGTCACAGCAGCACGAGCAGATAATTGCACAGCTGAGGGTAATTAAAGAAGTTGGCGTATGCGGGACGGCCCCGGTGCCTTCGCGCCAGGGTCCGTTCGAACCGTTTTGTCGACAGCCACGCCGCGGCCCAACCGTCGGCTACAGGCTCCCTGCGGCCGTCGCGGCCACGTCATCGACCACGACGCGTGCCTGCTTCTCCGGCACACCGGCCGCGATGAGGGTGGCGACGGCCGTGCGCGTCCCGTCGTCCTCCAGTGCCCCGGTGTTGACCTCTATCAGCAGGGCGACCGTCATCGCCTCCAGACCGGCGCTCAGTACCGCGGGTGGCAGATGGGAGGGGAAGACTCCCTCCCGCTGCCCCCGCTCCACGATCGCCGTGACTTTGACCCGGGCGGGTTCGAGGATCTCGGCGACACGTTCCATGCCCAGGTCCCGCTGGGCAAGCGCCAGGAGCATCCGGTACTGGTCGCCGACCGGCCACACCGACAAGGAGAAGTGCGCGAGGGCCCGCTCGGCCGGCTCTGTCGCCTTCCCTCCGACCGCCACGGCGGCCCGGACAGCCTCGGCGGCCTCCTCGGCCAACGCATCCAGGAGCGCCGCCCGTCCCGGGAAGTGCCCGAAAAGAGTGCGCCTGACCACACCGGAGGCGCGGGCCAGCTCCTCCAGAGTGATGTCGGGGTTCCGCCCGAGCTCCTGGCGCGCGGTGGCCAGGATGCGCGCCCGGTTGGACCGTGCATTGCGTCGCTGCGGCACGCGGCCAACGGACTGGGACACGGAAGAACCTCGATGAAGGCGGGACGAAGAACGGGCACCTTCATTCTGTCACGCACGCCCCGGCCCGAACCGTGGCCGATCCGAGCGGCCCGAACCGTGGCCGATCCGAGGGCGGGGCCATCTGAAACCCTGCCTCGTGCGACGGCACTCACAAGACCGGGGAGAGCACGACGACGTGGGTGATCGGTGCGGTTGTCACGCGGACCGGTCCCGGCGTTCGGCGCCCAGCCGAACGAAGTAGTCGATGAGGTCGGGCTCGTCCACGACATCCGGGTTGACGACCTGCTCCACCGGGGCGCCCTGGAGCAGGCGCTTGATCGGGACCTCCAGCTTCTTGCCGGTGCGGGTGTGCGGGATGCCCGGCACGCCGCGGATCTCGTCGGGGACGTGGCGCGGGGAGACCTCGCTGCGGATGGCGCCGCGGATCTTCTCCCGGAGGGTGTCGCCCAGGCTCGCGCCGGCGGCGAGGACCACGAAGAGTGGCATCCAGTAGCCGCCGTCCGGCTCCTCGGCGCCGATCACCAGCGCCTCGGTGATCTCCGGAAGCCGTTCGACGACGTCGTGGATGTCGGCGCTGCCGAGCCGTACGCCGTTGCGGTTCAGGGTGGAGTCCGAACGGCCGTGCACGGTCACCGAGCCGTGTCCCGTGACCGTGATCCAGTCGCCGTGCCGCCACACGCCGGGATACGTGGAGAAGTAGGCGTCGTGGTAACGGCTGCCGTCGGGGTCGTTCCAGAAGTACAACGGCATCGACGGCATCGGCCGGGTGACGACCAGCTCGCCGACCTGGTCCACGACCGGGAAGCCCTCGTCGTCGAACGCCGCCAGCGAGACTCCCAGGTGCGGCGCCGACAACTCACCCGCCCAGATGGGGGTGTTGGGCGCGCTGCCCGCAAAGCCGGCCACCACGTCCGTGCCACCGCAGATCGAGGCCAGCAGCACGCGGTCGCCCACGTGGTCGCGGACCCATGGGTAGGCGGAGGCGGGCAGCGCGGAGCCGGTACAGCCCACCACGCGGACGGAGGACAGGTCGTGCCCCGACGGATCGATACCGAACTTGGCCATGCCCAGCAGGTACTGAGGGCTGGTACCGAACGCGGTGACCCGGTGGCGCGCCGCCAGCTCCCACAGGATGTCGAGCTTGGCGAACGGCGCCGGGCTGCCGTCGTACGTGCACGTCGTGGCACCGGTCAGCAGCGTCGAGGCGACCATGTTCCACAGCATCCAGTTGGTGGTGGTGTACCACAGGAGGCGGTCTCCGGGGCCCAGGTCGGAGTGCAGGCCCAGGGTCTTCAGGTGCTCCACCAGCACGCCGCCATGGCCGTGCACGATGCCCTTGGGCAGACCTGTCGTGCCGGAGGAGAAGACGACCCACAGAGGGTGGTCGAACGGTACCGGCGTGCAGGCGAGTTCCTCGATGCGGGTGGACGCGTCCTCCCACGGGACGACCAGTGACGGGTACGCCCTCGACGGCCACGGCAGGCCCACGTGGTCCACCAGCAGCGTCGCCTTCAACGCCGGGAGCGCGGCGGCGAGTTCGAGGGACGCGTCGCGTCGGTCGTGGGTGGTGCCGTTGAAGAGGTAGCCGTCGGCAGCGATCAGCACGGTGGGTTCGAGCTGGCCGAACCGGTCGGCGGCCGCCTGGGGCGCGTAGTCCTGCCCGCACACCGACCACACGGCACCCAGACTCGCGGCGGCCAGGAACGCGACGATCGCGTGCGGGGTGTTGGGCAGGTAACCCACCACCCGGTCGCCCGCCCCCACCCCCAGGTCACGCAGGGTTGCCGCGACGGAGGCGACCTGGGCACGCAGTTGTTCTCCCGTCACCTCGTAGCCGCTGCCGGTCTCATCCAGGGCGATGATCGCCGGACCGTCGGAGGGCAGGTTGCGCAGGGCGTGGTGGGCGTAGTTGAGGGTGGCACCCGGGAACCAGCGGGCGCCGGGCATGATTTCCTCGGCCAGTACCCGTTCGTACGGAGTGTCCGCGTCGATGTCGAAGTACTCCCACACCGCAGCCCAGAAGCCGGTCAGATCGGCGACCGACCAGCTGTGCAGGGCAGCGTAGTCGGTGCCGTCCAGGCCGACATGGCGGGCGAAGTCCACGATGCGGCTGTCGGCGACGGCCTGCGGATCGGGTGTCGTGAAGGGTTCGGGGTACGGCCTGATCATCGTGCGGCGCTCCTCAAATTGTGCTCGGCGCTCATGTGCGGCTCGATTCGGGTTCTACTTCGCGTGCGTGACGGGTGTGTGCTGCTCGCCGAGGTCGATCCGGCCGTCCGGGGTCGCGATGGTCGCCGTGATCACGTCGCCCGTGTGCAGGTAACGCGGGTTCCTGGCCTGGCTCTTGAAGAACGCCTTCCACTTCACGGCGGGCGGCAGCAGCGCGCCGATCTTCTCGACCGGCTTGGGCGGGGCCTTGAGTGCGGTCCCGCCGGGGGTGCCGGTCAGGAGCAGGTCGCCGGGCTCCAACGTCTGGAAGCGGGCGAGCAGGGTGAGGGCCTGCGCCGGACGGACGATCATGTCGGCGAGGGTGCGGTCCTGGCGCAGCTCACCGTTGACCGACAACTTCAGTCGCAGATCGAGAAGACGGGCGAAGTCCTCCGGCTCAAGGAGCGCCAGGTAGGGGCCGGTCGGTGTGAACGTCGGGTACGACTTGCTCTCGTAGAACTGCGTCTTGGTCAGCTGTACGTCACGGGCGCTGACGTCGTTGGTGATCACGAGCCCGGCGACGTACGACGGCAGGTCCCGCTCCTCGACCACGGTGCCCACCGGCAGCGGTGCGCCCATGACGAGGCCGAGTTCGATCTCGTAGTCGAGGAGCTCCACATGGGAGGGCCGGACGATGCTGTCGCGCGGGCCGCCGACCGAGCCGGACGCCTTGCGGAAGAAGGCGGGCGGGATGTCACCGGTGAATCCGGAATCACGGGCGTGGCTGCGGTAGTTGACCATCTGCGCGACTACTCGGCAGGGGGTGGTCACCGGGGTGAGCGCCACCAGGTCGGTGACCGGCGTGCCCGCTTCGCCCGAAAGGGCTGCCTCTCGCACGGCGGCACGGTCGGCGATCAGTTCGGCCGTGGTGACGGCCTTGGTGTCGACGGGGACGGCTCGGTCGTCGAGAACGACCCACCAGCCGTTGGCGGTGCGCAGGACGTTGGTGCTCATGTCTTTGCCTTCATCAGAGGGGTGGAGGTCAGGAGTTGGCGGCCTTGAGCAGACCCAGCAGACGCGCCGGGTCCATCTCGCTGTCGCCGCGCAGGGCTTCGAGGACGTCGCGGACCCGCTGCGGGGAGGGGCTCGCGCCGAGGAAGTCCCTGGTGGCGGGTGGGCCCCACTGAGCCAGCCCGCTCGTCGACATGGGAGCCCAGCCGGGTTCCAGGTCGCAGGAGAACAGGTCGCCGTCGGCGAAGTGCTCCAGCAGGAAGCGGTCCGGGTCGCGCCAGTAGTCGAAGAGCTGACTGCCCAGGATGTGCCGCCCGATGCCCCAACTACGCTTGTAGCCACGCTCGTTCAGGTACTCGCCGCCGGCCGCGATCGAGTCCAGGTCGGCCACCTGGTAGGCGGAGTGCACATAGCCGTTGCCCGGCCCCAGATGCATGGCCAGGGTGTGGTGGTCGACGACCCGGCCGCCCAGATCGCAGCGGATGAAGGCCATGGACGGGCCACGCCCGCGTTGCCCGTCCAGGAACAGGAAGTCGGACACGATCATCCCGAGGGTGTCCAGGTACCAGTCCAGAGCCCGGGCGAACACCCGCGTCTCCAGCACCACATGACCCAGCCGCTGAATGCGGGACGGCTCCCGCGGCGGGCGCTGGGTTGCGTTCGTACGACGGTGTTCCGTGCCGAAGTTGAGCAGCAGCGGCTGCTGTTCCGGTAGCTCCGGGAGCGGTTCGGCGCAGTGCACGACCCGCACCGGAAACCCGGACGGGTCGAGCAGGCCGACCACCGTGCCGCCGCCGGGGACCTCCGCGTCCCGTACGTCCGTCCCCGTCGCCCGGGCCAGCCGGTCCAGGTCGGCCCGCTCGGCCGCGCGGAACGCCGGTCCGATGAAACGGGACGTACGGCCGCCTCTGATCACCATGCAGGGTGAGCCGGCGAAGGTGCCGCGCAGCCACAGCTCGTTCTTGGTGCGCGCGGCGATTTGAAAGCCGAAGTCACGGGCGAAGACCTCGGCCCGGTCCAGGTCGGGCTTCTCGAACTCCAGCCAGGCCAGGTCCGCCACCTTGATCACGGGATTCCGGGATCTGCCCGGATGCTCGCCGCGCAGGGCGCCTTGCTCGCTGTGGAGGTCCTGGTGAGCGGTCTTGGCATCGGCCCCGTTGATGCGGGTTTCAGACATGGTGCCCTCCGAGCAACATCATTTCAATGATGAAATCATCAAGTGTGACCAGTGAGTCATCAAGACAACAACAGCAGAAGTTGATGAATCTATCAAGACTGCTGCTTCCATCATTCAAATAGCTGGACGCGTCCGACCCCTACGCGCCGATGCACTCGGACCGGTCGAGCCTTCGGGCACGCGTGACGGCGAGACCGTCGTCCACTCCTACAGCGATCAGGGCGGCGATCGCCGTGCGCGTGCCGTCGTCGGCCCAGGTCCCGGCGTTGACACACTCCAGGAGCCCCACCACGATCCCCTCCAGCGCTCGACTCAGCGGGCCGGGCGGAATGCTGGTCCGGAAGGCCCCCTGCCGCTACCCCCGGGCGATGATCGCCGCCGCCATGTCGCGGGCGGGGGCGAGGAGTTCGTCCACCCGTTCGGCCCGGAGGTCCTGGAGGGCGAGGCAGAGCAGGATGCGCTCGCGGTCGCCGACGGGCCACACGGCGAGGACGAAGCGCGCCAGCTCCGTGACGGCGTCCGACGCGTGATCCTCCGGTACCGCGAGCGCCTGCCGCAGCGCCCGTGCGGCTTCCTCCGCCAGCCCCTCCACCAGCGCTGCCCTGCCGCTGAAGTGGCCGTAGACCGTACGACGCACCGCACCGGCCGCCTCGGCGATGTCACCGACACTGCTGTCGGGGTCGCGGCCGAGTTCCTGCCTGGCCGCCTCGAGGATGCGGGCCCGCGTGAGGCGGGTGCGGCTGCGTGCGTTCCGCGACGTATGCACCGGTCATGCCGGGACCTCCGGTCGTCGTTGGGGAGGGCAGCCCGATAGTTGCACGCTAACGGGTAATTAACTAGCCTGCGCGCCCATGGGCAGACATGACCAAGGACCTGGATCTGTCCAGCAGCGACATGCAGTGGGGGCATCGACGGCTACACCGCCGCCTACGGCGCACTGATGCCGGTGCTGGGCTCGATCGGCGACACGTACAACCGTCGCGGCGCGCTGTCACCGGCCCCGGAGCCATCGGCAGACCGCTGATCGGGGGCTTGGCCACGGCTTCACCCGAGCCGGAAGAGCTCTCCGTGACGTGGATGTGGCAGCTCGGTGCCGCGCAAAGGCGGGCCGGAAGCGTCAGCGGAGAGGCCTGCGGGTGATCGACACCGGCGGCATCAAACTCACCGGCGGCCCGTTCACGGGCAGGCACGAATCGTCCGGCTCGATCAGGACGGCCTTCCACCCGCATCTCTGCGTCTCCGCGTGGTCGCGGCGGCCCGGGGCAGGGACCTCGAACCCTGCCGCTCGCACATCTGCAAAGCCGTCCGGGCCCGCGCTCCCGCCGGCTGGATCTACGAGTAACACCGGGGCCGACACAGCAACGGGCGACTGACACTCCCACCGAGGACCCCTCAGGCGCCCGCCGAGCGGTAAGTGCTGCTCACCGTGGCGAGCAGGGCTCCCCCTGCCATTGGCCGGACGATCCGTCCGTCAGGCAGGATGGGCGCCATGACCGAGATCCACACCCCCCGCCTCCTCCTCCGCCGCTGGTACGACGACGACCTCACGCCGATGGCGGACATCAACGCGGACTCCCAGGTCATGCACTGGATCGACGACGGCTCGGTGCGCGACCTGGAGTACACCGCCGAGGAGATCGAGCGGTGGGAGGAGGAGTGGGACGAGGAGGGGTTCGGGATCTTCGCGGTCGAGCTGTTGGCCTCGGGCGAGGTGGCCGGCTTCGCGGGGCTGTCCGTGCCCGAGTTCCTGCCGGAGGTGCTGCCCGCCGTGTCGATCAGCTGGCGGCTCGGCTCACAGTTCTGGGGCCAGGGGTACGCGTCCGAAGCCGCCCATGCCACGCTGGAGTTCGCGCTCCAGGACCGCGGCCTCGACCGTGTCATCGCCATCAACCGGATGGGCAACGACGCCTCCGAGAACATCATCACCAAGCTCGGCATGGTGCAGGAACGCGAGACGACCCACCCGGTGTACGGCTATCCACTGCACGTTCATGCCATCGATCTCACCGAGTTCGAAGGCTGATCACGAGGCGCCGGCCGCGATGTCCGGCGCCGCGATGTGACCGGAGGTCATCGCGACGCCGATCGTGGAGCCCGCGCCCGCGTAACTGTGCCCCATGACCGCGGCGCCGGCGTTCCCCGCGGCGTACAGGCCCGGGATCGCGGAGCCGTCCGGCCGCAGGCCGCGCGTCGGTGCGCAGGCCACCCTTGCGTCGGGGACACCGGCGGCGAGGATCACCGGGGCGCTCCAACCGGGCGTTAGGGACGGACGAGCGTGCTGTACCCCGGGAAGCAACAGGCGCCGGGCGTCCCGGTTCTGATGTGGCGTCAGGAATGTTGCGCGGGAGTCTTGTGAAGTCAAGGGGCGGCCGCCGGGCACCGAGAAGCAGCGCGCCAGGGGGGTGGTTCCCACCACGACGATCCGATGGCCCGCTACTCCCCCGCGACCGGGCCCTCTCCTGCCGTCCCGAAATCGGACGCAAGTTACCTAGAGGTATGTAGTGACTTAACACGCTCGCAACAGTAGAACGTGTTCTCACTCGTCAAGAGTGAGGAGTGTCACATGAACGACACTACCATGCACAACAAGCCCACCAGAGGTGTCTCGCGTCGTAGATTCATCACTGGAACAGGTTCTATTCTCGGCGCGGTAACCCTCTCGGCTCACGTCGCGTCGGCCCAGGCGCAGGCGGTCACGGCAGCCGGACCGATCACCCCCGGCGCCCATGTCGCCGCCCTGGTGATCGGCACCGGGTACGGCGGTTCCGTCGCCGCCCTGCGTCTCGCCCAGGCCGGCGTCGACGTACACATGATCGAGATGGGCATGGCCTGGGACACCCCCGGCACGGACGGCAAGATCTTCGCCAACACCACCACCCCGGACTACCGGTCGTACTGGCTCCGCACCAGGACCAAGCAGCCCCTCAGCAACTTCCTCGGCTTCCCGATCGACAAGGACGTCCCCCGCTACACCGGGATCCTGGACGCCGAGGAGATGGGCGGCATCATCGTCTACCAGGGCCGCGGGGTCGGCGGCGGTTCCCTGGTCAACGGCGGCATGGCCGTCACACCCAAGCGCGAGAACTTCGCCGCCGTCCTCCCCTCGGTCAACGCCGATGAGATGTACGGCACTTACTACCCGCGGGCCAACGCCGCGCTCGGGGTCAGCACCATCGACCCGGCCTGGTTCGACACCACGCCCGGTTACCAGTACGCGCGGGTCGGCCGCAAGCACGCCCAGCGGTCCGGGTTCCCGTTCGTCTTCGTCCCCGACGTATACGACTGGGACTACATGAAGCAGGAGGCAGCCGGAACCGTTCCCAAGTCGGCGATGGCGGGCGAGATCCTCTACGGCAACAACTACGGCAAGAAGTCACTGCAGAAGACCTACCTCGCTCAGGTCGCGGCTACCGGCCGGGTCACCATCTCGCCGCTCCACAAGGTCACTTCGGTCGCCCCGGCGGCCGGCGGCGGCTACACGGTCCTCATCGACCAGATCAACACCAACGGTGACACCACGACCACCAAGACCGTGACGGCGGACCGCGTCTTCTTCGCGGCCGGCAGCGTCGGCACCAGCAAGCTGCTGGTCAAGCTGAAGGCCACCGGCGCGCTGCCCGCCCTCAACTCCGAGATCGGCAAGGGCTGGGGCGACAACGGCAACGTCATGTGCGGTCGCGCCAACCACCTGTGGGACGCGACCGGCTCCCTCCAGGCGAGCATCCCGTGCGGCGGCATCGACAACTGGACCGCCGGTGGCGCGTTCGCCGAGGTCGCACCGCTGCCCACCGGAATCGAGACCTGGGCCTCGTTCTATCTGTCGATCACCAAGAACCCGAACCGTGCCCAGTTCACCTGGAACGCCGCAACAGGCAAGGCCGAACTCGACTGGCAGACCGCCTGGAAGCAGCCGTCCATCGACATGGCCAAATCAATCTTCGACAAGATCAACGCGACGGAAGGCACGATCTACCGCACCGACCTCTTCGGCGTCTACAAGATCTGGGGCGATCACCTGACCTACCATCCGCTCGGCGGCGCGGTGCTCAACAAGGCCACCGACAACTACGGGCGTCTGCATGGCTATTCGGGCCTGTACGTCATCGACGGTTCGCTCATTCCCGGCAACACCAGCGTGAACCCGTTCGTCACCATCACCGCACTCGCCGAACGGAACATCGAGAAGATCATCGCCACCGACCTGTAACGGCGGCGACCACGCAAACCCGGTTCAGTGCGTGGGCAGCACGCACACGGCGTCGAGGCCGAGGACATGGTTGAGCCGGCCGAACGCCAGCCAGGAACCGATGCTCATGCTCAGCTCCACGATCTCGTGCTGACTGTAGTGCGCGGTCATCCGCGTCCAGAACTCGTCATCGAGACCGTGGTGGTCCAGGGCGTACCGCTCGGCGTACTCCGCGGCCAGCCTGGTGCGGTCGTCGAAAACGTCGGTGGTACGCCACTGGGTCACCGCCTGCGCGAACTCCTCCTCGACCTTCTGGCCCTCGCGTTCGGTCCGCCAGTCGAGGCAGAAGAGACAGCCGTTGATCTGCGCGATGCGCAGCCGGGCGGCCTCGAACTCGCGCAGCCCCAGGGTGGTGTGCTCGTACACGGACAGTGAGAAGTTCGCGGCGGCCATGCCGATACCGGGGACCATCTCGCCCCACACGTACCCGATCGGTTCCTGGCCCTCGGGGATGTCGATCTGCATGGTCATGGGGTCACTTCCTTCCGAGTCGGCCGACTGCCGGGCGCAGCGGGACGTCGAGCGCGTCGTAGAGTCCGGGTTCGGCGTCCACCAGCCAGTCGATGGCACCCACCAGCCGGCCCACCGCGGTGGCATTCCCGCCCGCGGACCGGTTCTCGCCCTCGTCGGTGGCCTCGACGGTCACCTCGATGCGGGGGCTGCCCTCGATGATGACGCGGTGTGCTCCGTCGCCGCCGTCGGGCGGTCTCGGCCAGTCCGGTGCGCACGACGCGTGGATGCGGGTGACGTGCTCGATGACGATGCGGGGTTCGCCGCCGACGATCCCCTGCACCTCGAACCGCACGGCGCCCTGGGTACCCGCCTCGAACTCCCCCATCGTCCGGGTGCTCACCGTGGTGTCGAGCGCCCTGCGCTCCAACGTCTCGCGGATGTCGTCGAGTTCGACGCCGAGGGCCCTGGCCATCAGCCGTATCTGTCCGCCCCAGACCATGGTCGGGATCGACGGCGCGAGCATCAGCGGCTCGTAGTCCATGGCATGCCCCATACCGATCAGGTGGCGGACGGAGTCCTCCTGCTCGTACGTGGAGTAGTCGAAGATCTCCTGGCAGCGGACGGCGTCGATCGTGGTGCCGAGTCCGGTGATCAGCAGGGGCAGGACGTCGTTGCCCCAGCCCGGGTCGACACCGGAGACGAAGAGCGAGCCGCCGCCGTCGGCGATGGCTCCGAGCACCGGATCGCGGAACTCGGGCGGGGCGTTGCGCTGGTCGTAGAGCGGGTACAGCGCTGGGGTGACGACGACTGCGCCGGCGCGGATCGCCCTGCCGATGTCGTCGAGCGCCTCGTCGGGTCGGATGTCGCCGGTCGCCGCGTAGACGACGGCTCCGGGAGCGGCGGCCAGTACGGCGTCGATGTCGTCGGTCGCCGTGACCCCCAGTCCGTGGTCGAGACCGGCGAGCTCGCCCGCGTCGCGGCCGACCTTGGCGGAGTTGTGGACGAGTACTGCCGCGAGTTTCAGCGCCGGGTGGGCGTCGACGGCGCGGATCGCCGCGCGGCCCACATTGCCGGTGCCCCAGACCACCGTGGAAATCATGCGGCGGAGAGTAGCCAGAGGACCGCGAGGTTCATAGGGCCATGACCGGTGAAAATGTCTGACCGGGCGCGAGCCGCGGAGGTCCGATTTCGGACAACGCGGGCCGTCACCCGTACGGCCGCGTGCGGGATACCGGTGAATCCCGGCACTACGCCCGCCACCTGCGGTTTCCGGGCTGCTCCGTGGTTCAGGTGTTGCCCTCCGGGGCACGGTGTGACGTAATCGGAGGACCCGAAGGGCGGGACTTGGCGATGCCGATGGTGCCGCGCCGGAAGGAGCGGCTGGAATGCATGGGTACGCAACCGGGAACGACGACGGGGTCACCGCCGCGCCGGGGGGGCTGCTCGACCTGTTGCAGGTCGCGGCCGTGGTGGTCGACAGCTACGGGCACATCATGCTGTGGAGTCCCGAGGCCGAACAGTTGCTCGGATACCGGGCCGAGGAAGCTCTCGGCCACCGTACCGACGAACTCCTCGTCTCGGCCGACAATCTGCAACGGGCACGCCAGGTGTTCGCCCAGGTACGGTCGGGAGCACGCTGGGCGGGAGTCTTCCCGATGCGGCACAAGGACGGCACGGAACGCCCCGTCGAGTTCCGCACCATGCGGCTGCACGACAGGGACGGGCGCATCCACCTGCTGAGCCTGGTGACGGACGCCACCACCGTGCGGCGCGTGGAGCGGGACCTCGCCCTGTCCCACAGCTTTGTGCAGCAGACGCCGATGGGCATCGCGGTCTTCGACAACGATCTGCGCTGGGTGGGCCTCAATCCGGCGCTGGAGCGGATCAACGGCCTCCCTGAGGAGGCGGTCCTCGGGCACCGGATGGCGGAGATGCTGCCGGGACTCGACGTGGCGGCCATCGAGTCGCGCATGCGCCTTGTCCTGGCCAGCGGCAGGCCCCTGCTGGACCAGCAGTCCGTCGGCAGGACGCCGGCCGACACCGAGGACCACGCGTACTCGGAGTCGTACCACCGCATCCAGGACGCGGAGGGCCGCGTCCTGGGCCTCGCGATGTCCATCATCGACGTCTCGGAGCGGCAGCAGGCGGCGGCCGAGATCTCCCAGGCACGCGAGCACCTGTCCGTGATCGCGGATGCCGGTGCCCGCATCGGCACCACACTGGATCTTCAGCAGACCGCGCGGGAGCTGGCCGACGTGGCCGTACCGCAGCTCGCGGACCTCGCCGCCGTCGACGTACTCGAAGCCGTGGTCGCCCATGGCACCACCACGGCGGTCGTCGGGGACGCCCAGGCCGAGTTCCGCGCCCTGGCCGTGGCGGCCGGATACCTCACGGACGCCATCCACGCCGCCGACCCGGTCGGCGAACTGGCCACCTACAGTTCGACGCGGATCATCACCCAGTGCGTCCGGGAAGCCAGGCCGATCCTGGTGGAACAGGTGGATTCCGCCATGATGCGGAGCATCGCCAGGGACTCGCACGCCGCTCAGACCCTGCGGGCGGCCGGAGTCCACTCCTATCTGGCCGTCCCGCTGGTCGCTCGGGGCGAGGTACTGGGCACGCTCAGTCTGTATCGCACGATCAACACCCGGCCGTTCGACGAGCAGGACCGCATCCTCGCGTCGGAACTCGCCGCGCGCGCCGCGATCTGTGTCGACAACGCCCGGCTCTACGGCCGCGAACGCAGCGCCGCGCTCACCCTCCAGCGCAGTCTGCTCCCCCGCACTCCCGTGAACCACGACGGTCTCGACATCGCCGTCCGCTATCTGCCTGCCCTGAGCGAGGTCGGCGGGGACTGGTACGACGTGCTGCCGCTGAGCCGGGGACGGACCGGTCTGATCGTCGGTGACGTGATGGGCAAGGGAGTCCAAGCGGCCGCGGTCATGGGGCAGTTGAGCACCGCCACCCGCGCCCTGGCGCGGCTCGACCCGTCTCCCGCCGAGCTGTTGGGCCACCTCGACGACATCGCGGGTTCGCTCGGTGACGCGATCGCCACCTGTGTCTACGCCGTGTGCGATCCGCGTAGGGGCACCTGCGAGTTGTCCAGCGCCGGTCACCTCCCGCCGGTCCTGATCCGTCCCGACAGCGATGCGGACCTGCTCGACATCCCCGGCGGCGTGCCCCTCGGCGTCGGCGGCGTGCCCTTCGGCACGATGGAGGTTGAGCTGCCGCCTGGCTCATTGCTCGCCCTGTACACCGACGGTCTGATCGAGAACCGCACCGAGCCCATCGACGCGGGCCTGGACACGATGACGCGGCTCCTTCAGAGCACGCGGCTGCCCTTGGAGCGGATCAGCGACATGCTGCTGGACGCGTTGCGCCCCGAGCCCGACGACGATGTCGCCCTGCTGCTGGCCCGCATGCACGAGTGACGGCCGCTCACGCCTCCGCCGCCCGGCCCGTCGTACGGAAGCGCGCCCGGTACGCCGTCGGTGAGACGCCCAGGGACTGCTGGAAGACCCGGCGCATGGACTCCGCCGAGCCGAAGCCCGCCTCCTCGGCGACCGCGTCGACGGTGTCGGTGCCGGATTCCAGGAGGGCCCGCGCGGCTTCGAGGCGTATCGACTCGACGTACTGGCCCACGGTCATTCCCGTCTGTGCACGGAAGAGTCTGCTGAGGTGGCGGGTGCTGACTCCGGCGCCGCGGGCGAGCGCGTCCAGATCGCGGGCCGCGGTGGGGTCGGCTCCCACCAGGTTCATGACGCGGCGGACGACCAGGTGGGTGGCGTCCCGTGGCGTCAGGCGGGCGCTGAACTGGGACTGGCCGCCGGGGCGCGCCATGAAGACGACGAGTTCGCGGGCGACCTCGCGGGCCACGTCGGGGCCGTGGTCCTCCTCGACGAGGGCCAGGGCGAGGTCGATGCCCGAGGTGACGCCCGCGGAGCTGATGACGTTGCCGTCCCGTACGAACAGCGGATCCGTCTCGACCGTCACCCTGGGGTAGGCGGCGGCCAGCTCGGGGGCGAGCTGCCAATGGGTCGCGGCCCGGCGGTCGTCGAGCGCGCCCGCCTCCGCCAGCAGGAAGGCGCCGGCGCACACGGACGCGACCCTCTTCGCGCGCCCCGCGAGGTTCACGGCGGCGGCCACCAGGTCGTCGTCGGTGACCACCTGCCGCCATTCGCGTCTGCCGGGGACGATCAACGTGCCCAGTCGGCCCGGTAGTTCGGCCCAGCTGCCGTCGACGCCGATGCGCACGTTCGCCGAGGTGCGGATGTCGGCGCCGGTGACGGACACCAGGCGCAGGTCGTAGCGGGCTCTGTAGGCGTTGGCCGTCGTCAGGACCTCCACCGGACCGGTGACGTCAAGCAGTTGTACGCCGTCGAAGGCCAGCACCGCGACGACGTGGGCCGCGGTGCCGAAGACGGCGGGGGTCACTCGGGCCACGGAGAGTCCAGGATGGTCCGGACGAAGTCGCCCCGCTCGAAGCCGGGTACGTAGTGCTCCAGTACGTCGGCCTTGACGTTGCCGAAGGTGGTCTCCGGCTTGGGGCTGATGCCGTCGGTGAAGGCGCCGAGGATCTGGTTCTTGAAGTCGGGCCGGGGGTGCAGGGCGACGATGCGCGCGCGGTCGGCGGCGGAGATGTCCTCGTATCCGATGCCCAGGACGTCGTATTCGACGCCCGCGGTCACCAGGGCCACCTCCGGTTCCATGAACTGCGGGATGCCGGGAGTGGTGTGCAGGGCGATCGCCGTCCACACGCGGCGGATGCTGTCCTCGGGCACGTCGTGCGACCGCAGGAAGCGGCGGGCCTCGTCCGCTCCGTCCACCTCGAAGCGGCGTCCGCTGGAGTGGAAGCGCTCGGACAGTCCGAGGTCGTGGAACATCGCGCCGAAGTAGAGGAGTTCGGGGTCGAAGCTCAGGTCGCGGTTACGGCCCTGCAGCGCGCCGAACAGGTACACGCGGCGCGAGTGGTGATAAACGAGGTCGCTCGTGGTGTCCCTGACCAGTTCGGTCGCCTCCCTGGCCAGCTTGGTGTCCGGCACGCTCACCCCGGCGACCGGGTTGGAGTCGGTGGTCATCGCGTTCACCCGTCCTTCTTGCTCGTTGTCGCCGCCGGTCCGTCCGGCGACACAGTCCAGCCTCGTCGGATCGGTCGCGCGGCGCCACGGCGGCAGAGCCAGACAACCCACAGATACGGACACGCGGGCCGTACGCAGCTGGTGGCGCCCCTTTGGAGAGGCAGGTCAACAGTTCCCTGCGTTTGGCATGGACCTGCCCATGATCACCGGCTACCGTCATCGGCGCACGCTTCAGAGAGCGCTCTCACCCTGCCCTTCCGCTCCCCTACCCCACGACCGGAACGACGAAAGGCAACTCCCTTGAGACGCACCACAGTTCTGCGATCCTGTCTGTCCGCGACCCTGCTCCTCAGCACCGTGGCCGCCGGTGTCGGCACCCAGGCATCCGCTGCCGAGACCCCCACCGCCGCGGACAGCGCCCCGGCATCAGCGGGCCTGATCACCGCCATGCAACGAGACCTGGGCCTGACCGAGACCCAGGCCACCGCCCGGCTCAAGGCCGAGGCCACGGCCCGTACCGTCGAGGGCGCGGCCGAGCGGGCCGCGGGCGGCTCGTACGGCGGGTCGTGGTTCGAGGCGGAGAGCGGAGAGCTCACCGTCGCGATCACCGACAACGCACGGAGGCAGGCCGTCGAGACCACCGGCGCCCGGGTCACTCTCGTCGAGCACAGCGAGCGGCAGCACGACGCCGCCATGGCGCGGATCGACAAACTCGACGCCCCCTCCGGCGTCAGCGGCTGGCACGTCGACCCCAAGAGCAGCTCGGTCGTCGTCGACGTGGTCGCGGCGCAGAAGAATGACAACGATGTCCAGGCCTTCGTGACCCAGGCCCGCCAGGCCGGTCCGGTGACGCTCGACGCTGCTTCTCCGCGACAGGGGACCGGAGGCAGGGACTCGCCCCGCCCGTCGAGGACGAAGTGACCATTCCTCTCGGGACAGTTCCTCCGGGCCGGTAGCTT
This sequence comes from Streptomyces sp. NPDC058470, assembly GCF_042721055.1. Classification (NCBI taxonomy): domain Bacteria; kingdom Bacillati; phylum Actinomycetota; class Actinomycetes; order Kitasatosporales; family Streptomycetaceae; genus Streptomyces; species Streptomyces sp. NPDC058470. The sequence continues at coordinate 48,712 of NZ_JBHXMF010000026.1, read as the reverse complement.
CCTTCTGACGTGCACTGATGCCTGGCGTTCGGGGTGTGCACACCAGACTCCAACTGCTTCGCGGTCACACGCCGAGTCGGGGCGCCCCGCTCCCTGAGTCACGGGGCCGTCGGGCTCACCTGCCGCGACACGGCTAACGTGCCTGGGTATGAGGATGAAGCTCCCCCTGGATGCCGTGCCGCGCCTGACGGGCTCGGTGGTTCTCGGTGCCGGGGTCGGTGCGGCCGTAGGTCTTCAGACGGACGTCCTTCTGGGGCTGCTGGCGGGGATCGCCGCGACGGAACTGTTCTTCGTTGTGGCGGGCTGGCTGGTGCTGTGGCCCATGGACGCCGCCGCCACCCGCCGCAATGCGCGGCGCGAGGACTTCCAGCCCGTGACCGACGAGATCGTGGTGGTCGCGGTGGCGCTGTGCGGGCTGTCCGCGATCGTGCTCCTACTGGTGCGCGGCAGCAAGGCCGACGACGGTCAGGCCGCGGCCGTCACCGCCCTCTGCGCGGTGTTCCTGGCCTGGTCCGCCTTGCACCTGATGTACGCAGCCCGCTACGCCTACGTGTACTACGAGGACAACGGCGGAATCGACTTCAACTCCGACCGGCCGCCCTCGTACCGCGACTTCTTCTATTTCAGCTACAACCTCGGAATGACCTATCAGGTCTCCGACACCGACGTCTCGAGCTCCAAGATCCGCTCAATCGTGCTCAGACACACGCTGCTGTCGTACGTATTCGGCACCAGCATTCTCGCCACGGTCATCAACGTCGTCGTGGGGATCGTGAGCGTCTGACGGACAGCGGCGCGTGACCTCCTGAAGGAAGGGCAGATGCCGGCGCGCGAACCTGCCACATGTTCCTGTACTGATTGGCCTTGCTCGGGCGGCGCAACGCCAGCGATGCTGGGGCGGTGCCAGGACAGCGGAAGAGGAAACGCCAGCAGCAGGACCTGAGTCGGCGGGCTACCGCTCGCACTGCTCCTGGCACGGGCCGCTGGACAGTGATCTTCGAAACTCAGGACGCGTCGGAGTGGCGTTCACACCTACGCCACCTGCGTTCCGTGGAGGAGCGGATCGACTGGGCCATGACCCGGGTCGACACGCTCTGTGGGCGACTGGTGCAGCCCACCACCTACCGGCTGAGCCTGTTCGTGCCGGGCCCGGAAATCCCCCCAATGGCGCACCCAGCTGGACAGGCAGACGATGGAGTGCAGGGGTTCTGATGTGAAGGGAGCGGTCATGATCGAGGTCAAGACGGTCGACAAGCCGGATGAGCGGCGGGATTTCCCTCGCGGTCATCTCGAAGCCGTGCACCTCACTGGGCTCGACTTCGCCGTGGGTACCTTCGAGCCGGGCTGGCGCTGGTCCGAGTCCGTGGCCCCCATCGCGGGGACCGAGAGCTGCCAGGTCCACCACAACGGTTATGTCGTCCAAGGACGAATGCATCTGCGCATGGACGACGGCGGCGAGAGCGAGGTCGGGCCCGGCGACGTGTTCGTCGTCCCGCCCGGACACGACGCATGGGTCGTGGGTGACGAACAGGCCGTGGTCCACGACTTCGCCGGAGGCATGGCCAAGGAGTACGCGAGGGCACCGGACGCATAACCGGTAGCACCGTGGTCCGGGGCGGGTGGTCGGCGAGCCGGCGTACGTCGGGCAGCAGGCGACCTACCGCGGGCTGCGGGCACCTGGGGAGGCGCTCGGTGTGGAGCGTCGACGTGACACCGCTGGAGCTGAGGCGCTCCACACCGACCTCGACAACCTGGGGACGCGGTCAGAAACGGTGCCTCCGCGGTTCTAAGCTCGGCGTATGGCCAAGTACTTTGACGTGCATCCGGAGAACCCGCAGCCGCGCACCATCAGCCAGGTGGCTGAGATCATCCGCGGCGGAGGTCTCGTCGCCTATCCGACGGACTCGTGTTTCGCGCTCGGGTGCCAGCTGGGCAACCGCGAGGGGCTCGACCGGATCCGCTCGATCCGCAGGCTCGACGACCGCCACCACTTCACGCTGATGTGCCAGGACTTCGCACAGCTGGGCAATTTCGTGCACCTCGACAACACGGTGTTCCGGGCGATCAAATCGTCGACCCCAGGCAGCTACACCTTCATCCTCCCGGCATCGAAGGAGGCACCGCGCAGGCTGCTGCACCCGAAGAAGAAGACCGTCGGCGTCCGGATTCCCGACCATGTCGCAGCCCAGGCTCTCCTCGCCGAACTCGGCGAGCCGCTGCTGTCGAGCACCCTGCTCCTGCCCGACGAGGACAAGCCCCTGACCCAGGGGTGGGAGATCAAGGAGGAACTCGATCACGTGGTGGACGCCGTCCTCGACTCCGGTGACTGCGGTACCGAGCCGACGACGGTCATCGACTTCTCCAGCGGGGAAGCCGAAATCGTACGGCGGGGAGCCGGAGACCCTTCCCGGTTCGAGTAGTCCGGCCTCGGGGCCGGGGGCTTCGCACACCGCAGGTCACAAGTCGAGGACCGCGCGGAGTGCGTTGTCGACGAGCGCCTGCTGTTCGGAGCCGATATTGCCGTGCGGGGTCCCCGTCTCGAAGCGGGACGCCGACAGCTGAACGAGGTTGACGGCGACGACCGACGCCTCCACGGGAGCGGCCAGGCGCACGCTCATGGCGGTGTCGGGGTGCACGGCCGGGGCATGCAGGACGAGCGCGACCACGGCCCCGTAGGCGTCGGCGAGCCCGTCGAGGCTGACGACCAGCACCGTGCGGGTGCCCTTGCCGGTGTCGACATCCCACACGTCGCCCTTGCGGATCATCACAGGGCGTCGCCCTCGCCGTCGAGGTCGAGGGCGGCATGGGCAGCGACGACGGCCAGCTTGCGGGCGGCGTCGAGCGTCATCTGTCGGCGCACGGCCTGCACGATGTACGCGTTCAGCGAGGGCGCGTCGGCGGCTGCTGCGCGCAACGCGTGGTCCATGGTGTCGGGGATCCGCACGGTGACTACACTCATGCAGCCAAATGTAGTGGCACAAAGCGAGTCACCGCCAGTGCCGCCGGCCCGGGGAAAGCGCGACGTCGTCTCCCGTCCCGCGGCCGGCGGCGAACCGACCGAGCAGCGGCTGAGCTCTACGGCTCGACGATGTGCCGCAGATAGGCGTACGGATCGGCGAGATAGCGGCGCCAGTGGTCCACCACGCCGAGTTCCCGCCAGGCGACCCTGCGCATGCCGTGCTCGCCGACCTCGACGATGTCCGCGCCGGGCAGAGCGGTCAGCAGTGGGGAGTGCGTGGCGCAGATGACCTGGCCACCCTCCTTGGTCAACTGGTCGATGTGGCCGATGAGTTCGAGGCAGGAGGAGAACGAGAGGGCGGCCTCCGGCTCGTCCAGGACATAGAGCCCGGCCTGCAGGAACTTGCCGCGGAACGCGGCCAGAAAGCCTTCGCCGTGGCTCACCGACTCCGGCGCGAGGCCCTCCCTCCCCAGGGCGTCGAGCGCGGTCTCGGCCCGCAGGAAGAAACCCTTGCGGGCCGACCAGCTGGACGCCATACGGCGCCCGCGCGGGGCCGCGTCGAACCTCATCCGCTCGCCGAGCACCGACTTTCCGCGCCGGGAGGCATAGCGCCAGTCGTGCGAGCCGCCGTAGGAGTCCAGACCGAACGCCTCCGCCAGCGCCTCGACCAGGGTCGACTTCCCCGAGCCGTTCTCGCCGACAAGAAAGGTCACCGGCGCGGTGAAGCGCAGCCCCTCGTCGAGCAGCTGCCGTACGCAGGGCACCGACCACGGCCAGGTGTCCTGGTCGTACGAGGAGAGGTGGGCATACGCACGTTCGACCATCACCTGCCCAGTGTCACCCACCGCACGGACACGCCGAGGGGCGCGGGCTCTCAGGGAAGCGGTTCGGCGGAGGGGGACGCCGGCGCCTGGTAGGCGCCGCTGGCCAGCATCCGTACCTCCCCCGCCGGGCTGATCTCGGCACGGAGGATGCCGGTCGGATCGCAGTACACCGGGTTGCCACCCGGCCCCACGGTGTCGGTCCGTTCGACGATCACCTCATCCGTCGTGGCGTCCCTGTCTGATCGCTGATGGGTGAAGGACAGCCGGTAGCGGTCCGTGGTTTCCATGACGACCTCCAGCGCTTGAGACGGCCCCGAGAGACAAATGATGCTAAATAGACCCACCTCCATAATGCAGCCGGACGAACCCGGCAGAGATGCGCAACGGGCTCGCCGAGTCGCCCCTGCCTCTGCCACAACGGGCGACGCCTCTCGCCTCCGGGCGCCGGGCAGTGTAGACATATGCACATGGTCCGACTAATGGGTCGATCCCGGGCTCGGTCGACCCGGACACCCCACAGACCGTCCCATCCGCGGGCGCCCCAGGGCCTGTCCCCCCGGACGCCGTACGGACGGCTGTGGTCGGCGGTGAGCGGGCGCAGCGTCGCCGGTCAGGTGTTCCTGCTGCAAGTGGCGATCGTGCTGCTGCTGGTCGTGTCCGCGGTCGTGGCGCTGGTCCTACAGGTACGGCATGACAGCACGGTGGAGGCCCACAACCGTTCGCTCTCCGTCGCCGAGACGTTCGCCAACTCGCCCGGCATGGTCGAGGCGCTGCGCTCCCCCGATCCCACGGCTGTGCTCCAGCCGCGGGCCGAAGCCGCGCGGAAGGCGACGAAGGTGGACTTCATCGTCGTCATGAACACGGACGGGATCCGCTACACCCACCGCTTCCCGGACCGGATCGGCAAGAAGTTCGTCGGGGACATCTCACCCGCCCTGGCCGGTCACTCCATCACCGAGGACATCACCGGGACCATCGGGCCGCTGGTGCAGGCCGTGGTTCCCGTCAAGGGGCCGGACGGATCGGTCGTGGGCCTGGTGTCGGCCGGAATCACGACGGCCAACGTGGGCGGTGTCGCGGACCGGCAACTGCCACTCCTGCTGGCCGCCGCGGCCGCCGCGCTCGCCCTGGCCACGGCCGGGACGGCACTCGTGAGCAGACGGCTGCTGCGCCAGACCCGGGGCCTGGGCCCGTACGAGATGACCCGGATGTACGAGCATCATGACGCGGTGCTGCACGCCGTCCGGGAGGGCGTGATCATCATCAGCGACGAGGGACGACTGCTGCTCGCCAACGACGAGGCGCACCGACTGCTCGACCTGCCCAAGGACGCCGACGGGCGGCTGCTCGTCGATCTGGGCCTCGATGCGGACATCGCCGGCCTGCTGGCCTCGGGACGGGTCGCCACCGACGAGGTACACCTGGTCGGAGACCGGTTGCTTGCGGTCAACCAGCGGCTGACGGACCTCCAGGGCGGCCCGTCCGGCAGCGTCGCGACGCTGCGTGACTCGACCGAGCTGAGGGCACTGTCCGGCAGGGCCGAGGTGGCGCGCGAACGCCTCAAACTCCTGTACGACGCTGGGGTGGGCGTCGGCACGAGCCTGGATGTGACCCGCACCGCCGAGGAACTGGCGGAGGTGGCCGTGCCGCGGTTCGCGGACTTCGTCACCGTGGACCTGGCCGAGGCCGTGCACAGCGGCGAGGAGCCGGAGACGATCGGCAGGATGCGCCGCACGGCGTCCAGCGGAATCCGCGACGACGCTCCCCTCTACCCGGTGGGCAAACAGATCACTTTCGTAGCCACCTCGCCGCAGGCCCGCACCCTCCGTACCGGGCAGTCCGTCGTCGAACCCGACCTCAGCAAGGCCACCGGCTGGCACGCCCAGGACCTGGAGCGCTCCGCGCAGGTCGTGGAGTACGGAATCCACTCGCTGATCACCGTCCCGCTGCGGGTGGGACCGCTGGTGATGGGCGTGGTCCAGTTCTGGCGTTCCGAGAAGCCGGAGCCCTTCGACGTGGAGGAGCTGACGCTCGCCGAGGAACTGGTGGCCCGTGCCGCGGTGTCCATCGACAACGCGCGCCGCTACACACGCGAGCACACCATGGCCGTGACGCTGCAGCGCAGTCTGCTGCCGCGCAACCTGCCCGAGCAGACCGCCCTGGACATCGCCTACCGCTATCTCCCCGCGCAGGCGGGGGTGGGCGGTGACTGGTTCGACGTACTGCCCCTTTCGGGCACCCGGGTCGCCGTCGTCGTGGGCGACGTCGTCGGGCACGGGCTGCACGCCGCAGCCACGATGGGGCGGCTGCGTACCGCCGTGCACAACTTCTCGGCCCTGGACCTGCCGCCCGACGAACTGCTGGGTCTCCTCGACGAGTTGGTCGGCCGTATCGACCAGGACGAGGACACGGAGGACGGCGGCGGCGCCGTCACAGGTGCCACCTGCCTGTACGCGATCTATGACCCGACGTCCCGGAAATGCACGATCGCCCGGGCCGGCCACCCACCGCCTGCCCTGGTCCTTCCGGACGGCAGCGTGGAGTTCCCCGAGGTGCCCGCCGGTCCGCCGCTGGGCCTCGGCGGTCTTCCGTTCGAGACGGTCGATCTCGTGCTGGAGGAGGGCAGCCGGCTGGTTCTCTACACCGACGGGCTCGTCGAGGACAGGGAACGGGACATCGATGTGGGACTGGAGATGCTGCGCACCGCCCTGGCCGGGGCCGACCGGTCACCGGAGGACACCTGCCGGGTCGTGCTGGACGCCCTGCTCCCGGCCCGGCCCAGCGACGACATCGCCCTGATCGTGGCCCGCACCCACGCACTCGGTGCCGACCGGATCGCCGAGTGGCAGGTGCCCTCCGACCCCGCGGCCGTCGGGGAGGTACGCGCGTCGGTCACCCGGCAACTCGCCCGATGGGGACTGGACGACATGGTGTTCGCCACGGAGCTGATACTCAGCGAGCTGGTCACCAACGCGATCCGTTACGGCAGTGGACCGATCCGGGTCCGGATGCTGCGCGACCGCAGTCTGATCTGCGAGGTGTTCGACGCCGGCAGTACCTCACCCCACCTGCGGTACGCGGCCAGCACCGACGAGGGCGGGCGCGGACTGCTCCTTGTCGCGCAGCTCTCCGAACGCTGGGGCACCCGCTACAGCCCCTCGGGCAAGGTGATCTGGACCGAGCAGCCGCTGCCTCCCGACGCTCAGCCCTGAGGAGGCCGGCCGTCCCGCGCGCCCATGTCGGCGGCTTGCTCCTGAGCGTCCGCGGCCTGGGCGAGCGGCAGCCCGGCGCCGCCCTGGAGGCGCTTCAGGTCGTCGGGGCGCACCTGGATGACGATCAGAGCGACCAGTGCGGCCACGACGGCGAAAATCGCGGCGACGACGAACGAGCTGGAGATGCCGGAGGCGAGCACCTGATCGCTCCAGGGCTTCGGGAGCTGCCCCGTCCTGCGGAAGTCCAGCCGCTGGGCCGGGGTCCCGTCCGCCATGAACCGGGCGACCTGGTCGGTGGCCTCGTTGCGGCTGGCCGTGCCGTAGACGGTGACCAGTACGGACAGCCCGAGGGACCCGCCCACCTGCTGGGTGGCGTTGAGGATTCCGGAGGCCGCTCCCGCCTCCTGGGGCGCCACGCCCGACACCGCCATCAGCGTCAGTGACACGAACTGCAGGCCCATGCCGAAGCCGAAGACCAGCACGGGGCCCAGGATGCTGCCCATGTACGTACTGTCGACGTCGGTCAGCGTCAGCCAGCCGAGTCCCACGGCGGCCAGGATCGCGCCCACCGCCATGAAGGGCTTGGGACCCCACTTGGGCAGCAGTTGCGAGGCGAACCCCGCGCCGATCGCGATGATCACGCTCACCGGCAGGAAGGCGAGCCCGGCCCGCAGCGGGCTGAAGCCCAGGATGTTCTGCACGAAGAGGGTCAGGAAGAAGAACATGCCGAACATCGCCGCGGCCAGGGTCAGCATCATCGCGTAGACGCCGGCGCGGTTGCGGTCGCGAAACATCCAGAGCGGGGTGATGGGCTGCCTCGACCGGCGCTCGACAATGATGAACAGGGCCAGGAACACGACCGCGGCCACGAAGGCCATAACACTCACGCTGTCGCTCCATCCCTCCTCCGAGGCTCGAATGAAGCCGTAGACCAGCAACACCATGCCGAGGGTGGAGGTGAGCGCGCCAAGGAGGTCGAAGTGGCCCGGATGGCGCTCGGATTCGCGGATGTAGCGGGGTGTCGCGAGCACGATCAGCAGGCCGATGGGCACGTTGACGAAGAGGACCCAGCGCCAGTCGAGCCACTCCACGAGCACCCCGCCCGCGAGCAGCCCGATCGCGCTGCCGCCCGCCGAGACGGCCGCGAAGACGCCGAACGCCCTGTTGCGGTCGGGCCCTTCACGGAAGGTCGTGGTGATCAGCGACAGAGCTGTGGGGGAAGCGATGGCGCCGCCGACACCCTGAAGCGCGCGTGCGGCCAGCAACTGCCAGGATTCCTGGGAGAGTCCGCCGAGCAGCGACGCGACCACGAAGAGCAGCACGCCGAAGATGAAGACCCTGCGCCGGCCGAGGATGTCGCCCAGCCGCCCGCCGAGCAGCAGGAGACCGCCGAAGGTCAGCGTGTAGGCGTTGATCACCCAGGACAGGTTCTCGGTCGAGAAACCGAGCGAGGTCTGGATGTGCGGCAGTGCGATGTTCACGATGGTGATGTCGAGGACCACCATCAGCTGACACGAGGCGATGACGAGGAGTGCGATACCGCTGCCTCTGCCCCGCTCCGGGGATTCGGCAGGCTTTGTGGGTGTCGTCTGAGCGCCTGTCATGGGATGTCCTGCGTGCGTCTCAGGTCAGAAGTGAACGTGGACGTTCACCAGACCGACGTTAGTGCCGCGTACCCGACCCCACCAATCGATCATGTCCCGTCGGGGCGGGCGCCCTTTCCCGCAGCGCTGAGATGCGGGGACCCGGCTCCACGGGAACACTGGGACCGAGGGGGCAAGAGCGAGAGGACACCATCATGTCCGTAATGGACAAGCTGAAGAGCATGCTCAAGGGCCACGAAGCGCAGGCCGACAAGGGCATCGACAAGGCGGGCGACGCCATCGACGACAAGACCCAGGGCAAGTACAGCGGTCAGGTCGACACCGGCCAGGACAAGCTCAGGGACCAGTTCGGTACGCGCCCCGACGACAACCGGTAGCCACCGGCCGCGTGTACGCGGCCGGGTGCCTCGCCGGGCTCAACGGGCCAGGCGGCCCAGCAGCGACGAGGCGGACCAGATGCCGAGAGCCGCGGCCACGGCCAGAACGCCGAAGTCGAGTGCCAGGTGGGCGGGCGTGCCGAGCAAGAGCCCGCGCAGCGCGTCCACTTGGTAACTCAGTGGGTTGATCCTGCTGATGACCTGTAGCCAGCCGGGCATGATGTTCACCGGGTAAAGGGCGTTGGAGCCGAAGAACAGCGGCATCGTGATGGCCTGGCCGATGCCCATCAGACGGTCCCTGCTGAGCACGATGCCCGCGATGGTCATCGAGAGGCAGGAGAAGAAGGCCGACCCGAGGATGACGGCCACCACAACTCCCAGCAGGCGAAGGGGGTTCCACGTCATTCCCACCCCGAGCAGTGCGGCGATGAGGACGACCACGACCGCTTGGATCACCGCTTTGACCCCGGACGCGAAGGCCTTGCCCGTGATGAGCGCCGAGCGCGGGGTCGGGGTGACGAGCAGTTTCGTGAGGATGCCGGCGTCGCGCTCCCAGATGATCTGGATGCCGTAGAAGATGGCGATGAACATCGCGGACTGCGCGATGATGCCGGGCGCCATGTAGTCGATGTAGGGGATGCCACCGGTGGGTATCGCCTTGATCTTGGTGAAGGTCTCGCCGAAGATCAGCAGCCAGAGCGCCGGCTGGATGGCCCGCGTGTACAACTCGGTGCGGTCGTGGCGGATCTTCTGCAGCTCCACCGCGCACATCGCCGCGACCCGGGCGGGCAGCACGCGCCAGCCGGTCCGGGCCTGCGGCGGTACGAGGAGCAGGTCGAGGCCGGCCGGGTGGACGTGGTCAGCCGACACGGGTCGCGGTACGGCGGGTGCTTCGGACATCGCTGAAGTCTCCTGACTTGTCGCCGAGGCCGCTGCCCGCGATGTCGCGGAAGACGTCCTCCAGCGTGGGCAGTTCGCCGGGCTTCGTGATTCCACGCCGTTCGCCGAGGCCCTTCCTCAGCTCTTCGGGGGTGCCGAGGGCGTGGACGCGGCCCTGGTGCATCAGCGCGACGCGGTCGCAGTACTGGTCGGCCTCGTCCATGTAGTGGGTCGTCACGAGGACGGTCATGCCGGTGGCGGCGCGTACGGCGTTGATGTGGTCCCACACGCTGGTCCGGGCGATCGGGTCGAGGCCGATCGTCGGTTCGTCGAGGATCAGCAGCCGGGGCGCACTGACCAGGGCCTGGGCGAGTTCGAGGCGGCGGACCATGCCTCCGGAGTACGTCTTGGCGAGCCGGTCGGCCACCGCGGAGAGGTCGACCGCGGTGAGCGCCTGGTTCACACGTGCCGCGCGTTCCTTGCGCGAGACGTCGAAGACGCGGGCGAACAGCTCCACGTTCTCCCGGCCGGTGAGCCCGGAGTCGGCGGAGAGCTGCTGCGGTACGTAGCCCAACAGACGGCGTACCGGCATACGTTCGCGGGTGGCATCGTGCCCGAATACGCGGACCATACCGGCGGGGACCGGCAGGAGCGTGGTGATGCAGCGGATGGCGGTGGTCTTCCCGGCGCCGTTGGGGCCCAGCAGGCCGAACACCTCGCCGTCGCGGACGGAGAGGTCGAGTGCGTCGACCGCGGTCGTCTCGCCGAAGGTGTAGGTGAGGCCGGAGCAGGTGACGGCGTCCGTACGGGGATCGGTTACTCCCGCCCGTATGTCGTCGGCGTGTGCCTCCTCGCCGTTTACCGTGCTCCCCTGCTGCACGGGGTCTCCCCTTCCGGTCGTGTCGCTCGTCATGTCTCCTCGGCCTCCTCGTGCAGGTTCGCCGCCAGCTTGCGCAGGGCCGGGAGGGCTGCCTCCAGTGCGGCGCGGTCGGCCTCGTCGAGACGGGTCACCTGTCGGCGTACGAGCGCGGCGCGGCGCTCTCGCCAGTCGCGCAGCCGTGCTTCGGCCGCCGGTGTGGGCAGCAGTCGCGCGGCCCGCCGGTCGGCGGGGTCCGTCTCACGGATCAGATAGCCGTCCCGCACCAGCTGGTTGACCAGCGTCGAGACCGAATTGCCCGCCAGGTAAAGGTCCTTGGCGGCCTCCGACACACCGATGCCCGGGCGGGCCACGACCAGGCGCAACAGGCCGATCTCGGCTCCGCGCAGGTGCGGTGTGGTCATGCCGCTGCGCAGCCGCCGCCTGATCAGCCGTTGCACTCCGGCCAAGGTGTCGGCCAGGGCCTCGGGAAAGCTCTCTGACTCCACGCGTCGACAATAGCTCTGCATCAGAGGTATTTCGGGAAAGGAAGAGTCAAGAAGGGGCAAGCAGTGGGTTCAGCGGGGCACGGGAGGCGGCGGCAGTCGCAGGTTCGCGAGATCCGCCGGTACCGGGGAGTCGGGCCGGAAGAACGGCGCCGGTTCCCCGTCCGTCGCCGTGGCGGGTGCGTCGGTGAGCCGGAAGCGGTCGCGGAGCCTGCCGTAGAAGTCGGTGGGGCGCAGGCGGATGAGGCGCGCTCGCTGCGGGGCGCGGAAGACGCCGATCCAGTCGCCGGGGTCGAGCACCCCGCGCAGCTGGCCGTCGACACTGACCGCGGCCTGTCCCGAATGCGGCAGGACACGCAGGGCCACCGGTTCGTCGGGGGCGGCCACGACACTGCGGTTGAAGGTCATGTGGGGTGCGATCGGGGTGAAGACGAGCCCGTCCATGTGCGGCGACAGGATCGGGCCGCCGGCGGCGAAGCAGTAGGCGGTGGAGCCGGTGGGGGTGGCGACCGCGACGGCGTCGGCCGAGTAGAAGGCCAGCAGGCGGCCCGCCAGGTAGACACCCAGGCTCACCTGGTGGTCCCGGGCCAGCTTCTCCACGACGACGTCGTTCAGGGCCAGGACGTCGAGGGCCAGGCCCCAGCCCTCCCCCTCGGTGGTCTCGGGGCGCACCTGGGGCGGCGGAAGCGCGGGGCCGCGGCCGTAGCGCAGCAGGGCTTCCATCCGCTCGGGGATCTCCAGGGCCCGGGAGGCGCGCATGGTCAGCGTCATGCGTTCCTCGACGGTGGCACGGCCGTGGTGGACGGCTTCGAGCGCTTCTGCGACGTCGCACGCCTGCACTTCGGTGAGGAAGCCCACCTTGCCCAGGTCGACGCCCAGGACGCTCGCCCCGCTCTTGAGCGCGATCCGCGCCCCTCTGAGGAACGTACCGTCACCGCCGAGGGTGACCACGAGGTCGGGGTTGCCCGCTGCCTGCGCCTCCGCCCGGCCGCCCAGGCGTTGGTGGTCCTTGGCCCACACATCGATATCGGTGCAGAGGATGTCGTGGGCGTCGCACCAGTCGTGGACCGTGCGGGCGACGTCCTTGGCGGCCGGGCGACCCAGGTGGACCACCAGGCCCACACGCTGTACGGCCATGGAAACCTCCAGGTACGCGCTCAGGCCGGTCTGTCGCCCGTCTCGCAGATCCGGCGGGCGATCTCGCGGAGTTTGATGTTGTGGTCCTGAGAGGCATTCTTGAGGACGCCGAAGGCCGTTTCCTCGGTCAGGCCATGGCGTTCCATGAGGATTCCCATGGCCTCACCGATCTCGTGGCGGGTTTCCATGGCGTGGCCGAGCTGCTGGTGGGTGCGGGCCGCGGAGAAGGCGACGGCGGCGTGCGAGGCGAGGATCCAACCCGCTCTCCGGGCCACCTCGTCGAAGGTGCGCGGGTGGTGGGAGTAGAGGTTGAGCGCGCCGAGTTCGTCGTCCTCGGTGAAGAGCAGAAAGCCCATCATGCTTCCCATGCCGAGCTTCCGCAGCTCGGGGGCGAAGCGGGACCAGCGCTCGTGCGGGCGGTTCAGGTCCTCGATGGCGTAGACCTGCGTGCGGTCGGTGACCGCGTCGAAGCACGGCCCCTCTTTAAGGTCCTGCTGGATCCGGTCCGCCGTGCGCACCACCTCGCTCGTCGCCGACAGGGCCTTCACTTCGCCCCGGTGCACGGTGAGGATGCCGGCCTCGTCGCAGCCGTTGATCAGAACCGTCGCATGCTCCACGATGCGGTCCATGGTGGCCTGGACCGAGTCCTGGGCCAGCAGATCCCGTGCCATCTCCGCCAGAGCGACGGCGAACCGTTCCCAGTCCTCGCGGGTCTCCTGCGACATGTACCACCTGCTTCTCTGTGGAAGCGTGACCGGCGCCCACCGGGATTACCATCGTGCCACCAGGAGGCCTCGCCCGCGCAGAGCAGCCCCTTCCCGGGCCTTCCGGCACCGGTCGAATCCGGTTGCTCCTGCGGTACGACGCTGTCAGGGTCATGGCCATGCCTCACTTCTCCGCACCTGACGCCACCAAACTCGCCTACCACGTGTTCGGGCACGGCGCTCCCGTGATCTGCCTGCCCGGCGGACCGATGCAGGCCTCGGTGTACCTCGGTGACCTCGGCGGCCTCTCCGCGCACCGGCAGTTGGTCATGCCGGACCTCCGGGGCACGGGACAGTCACAGACACCGGAGGACGCCTCCTCGTACCGCTGCGACCGTCTTGTCGACGACGTGGAGGCCCTGCGCGAGCATCTCGGTCTGGAGAAAGTGGACCTGCTCGCTCATTCCGGCGGTACGAATCTGGCGGCGCTGTACGCCGCCCGGCACCCCGAGCGGGTGGGCAGGCTCGCCCTGATCACGCCCAGCGTCATGGCGGTCGGGCTTGCGATCACCGGGGAACTACGGCGCGAGACCGCGCGGCTGCGCCGGGACGAACCGTGGTTCCCGGCCGCTTTCGCGGCCCTGGAAGCGATCACCTCAGGCCGGGCGACGGACGACTCCTGGGAGGCCGTCGCGCCGTTTCTCTACGGCCGTTGGGACGAAAGGGCACGAGCTCATCACGCCGCCGAGGACGCTCAACGGAACAACGAGGCCGCGGCCGCCTACGGCGCCGAGGGCGCTTTCGACCCGGACGCCACGCGCGCGGCGCTGGCACAGCTCGGGGCGCCGGTCCTTCTGCTCGCCGGCGAGGCCGACCTGAACTCACCTCCTCGTGCGATGACCGAGCTCGCGGAGCTGTTCCCGAACGCCACGCTGGTGGTTCAGCCGGGCGCCGGACACTTCCCGTGGCTCGACGACGCCGAACGGTTCGTGGCGACCACGGCTGCGTTCCTTGGGTAGGTGACCGGCAGTGCGTGGACATCCGCGCGTATACGAGGCGAATGGGGACGTCGAAGATGTGAGGGACCCGGGAACATCACCGAGGTGTGGAACGCGTGAAGTTGAGCATGCGTCTGACAAGACAGGTAGCGCTCCGGAGCGCTGCCCCACCCGCGTTGTCAGTGCCCTCGGGAACAATGCTCAGCAGCGAGAACGTCACTGCTCCCGGCGGTGCGCGATCGATCCCCGTTCGTCGAAAGGCCGCCCGCACATGACGCCCCCTCTCCACCGCCGCGCCATGCCGCAGGCCCCGACCGAAGGCCGGTGACCCATGCTCCGAGCACTCCCCCGCACACGCGCTCCGCTCAGCCCCGGTAGCGCCGCTGTCCTGCGTCTCGTCATGGAGCAGCGCGGTCCCGTCTTCCTCACGGTGCACGCCAACGGGCGTCGGCGGTACGGCTACTGGCAGTCCGTCGGTTCGCAGGCCGCGCGCGGAGGCTGCCATGTCGCGCTGCCCACCGACGAGTGCGACGCGTTGCACGCGGCGGGCCTGCTCGCGCTCGGAGATCCGGTGGTGGACCCGGCGAAGACCACGTATCCGGTGCGGGTGGCGGTGCGCGACGCAGCATCCCTGGCAGCCGCACCGCGGCAGGCACTGGCAGCCGCGCCGCGACAGACGCCGACGGCCGCACCGCGGCACACGCCGACGGCCGCACCGCGGCAGGCGCTGACGGCGTGAGCGCGCGTGCGGGGGCCGCCTTTTGTCCGTGCCGGGGAACGCTGACGCTGACCGAGGTCACCTTTTGCCCGCCCCGGGAACGCACGCGGAGGCCGTCTTTTGTGCGCCCCCCAGGCACGCATGATGAAGCGGGTCCGCCACACCTGAGTGCGGCGGACCCTGCGGCGTAGGTGTGGCTTCAGTGCCGGAAGGCGTCCTTCGCCTTCTCCTTGGCCTGGCGGGCGTCGCCCTTCGCCTGATCCGTCTTTCCCTCGGCGGTCAGACGCTCGTTGCCGACCGTGTGCCCGGCGGCCTCCTTGGCCTTGCCCTTGGCCTGCTCCATCTTGGCCTTCGCCTTCTGGTTCTTGGCCATCGCGGTTCACATCCTCGCTCGCTCGACACTTGCGATCCACCTGTACGACTCACCGAGAAAATCCGCTCCAAACACACTGATCGCGCCTGGACGGTCCTCCTCGGGTGCGGGCGTCGGCCCGGAGGAACATCAGGCGAGCGACACCCCCCTCAATCCCACCGACTTACCATCCAGTAATGTCGCGCGACAGGTCCAGAGGAGGAACCGTGCCACGGTCGGAACGCTCGCCCCTGTTGCTCGCCGGCCTGTTGGCTGCCTCAGGCGCCGCTCACTTCATCGCTCCGCGCCCGTTCGACGCGATCATCCCGAGTGTTCTACCCGGGACGCCCCGGGCGTGGACGTACGCGAGTGGTGCGGCGGAACTCGCGCTGGCGGCCGGAGTGGCACTGCCGCGTACCCGGCGAGTCGCCGCAATGGCCACCGCCGCCTTCTTCGTCGGGGTGTTCCCGGCCAACGTGCAGATGGCCGTGGACTGGCGTCACAGGCCCGCACCGCTCAAAGCGGCGGCCCTGGCGCGGCTTCCGCTGCAAGTACCGCTCGTGCTGTGGGCACGTGGCGTCGCCAAGGGTGGAGAGGAACGGCATGCCGAGTAGTGCGGTTGTGGGTGACACGGTCGAGGACTTCGCTCTGCCGGACGAGACGGGTACGGTCCGGCATCTTTCGGAGCTGCTCGGAGAGGGGCCGGTGGTGCTGTTCTTCTATCCCGCCGCCCTCACCGCGGGATGCACCGCCGAGGCGTGCCACTTCCGTGATCTGGCCACCGAGTTCGCCGCCGCCGGAGCGCGGCCGGTCGGGATCAGTGGTGACTCGGTCGACCGGCAGCAGGAGTTCGCCGGGCGCCACACGCTCGGCTTTCCGCTGCTGTCGGACACCGAGGGAACGGTCCGTGAGCAGTTCGGGGTGAAGCGTGGCTTCGCCCTGGCGCCCACGAAGCGGGTCACCTTCGTCATCGCGCAGGACCGCACGGTCCTGGAGGTGGTCCGCAGCGAACTGCGGATGAGCGCCCACGCCGACCGCGCCCTCGCCGCGCTGCATGGCCACAAAGGCTGAGTCGCCCATCGGGCCAGTACTCCGATAGGTACATCGCCCGATCGAGGGGGCGTACTCACTCGATTCGGCGTCATCGGCCGGCCCGGGCGTACCACCGCGAGTCATCCCGCGCGGCAGCGGCATCACATCCGCCACGACCGGGAGCCTCCTGGGCCCGACACGGTGGCGCGCCCACGTGAACAGGCCCCGCCCCTCTGCGGATGGTGGGCGGGACCTGTTCACCGGGCCTCATTCTCAGCGTCTCGTCCCGCTTCCGGGAGGGAGTGAGACCGGGCGCTCCGGCAAGGCGGGTGGCGCCCCGTGTGAAGGGTGCGCCTCCGGTGTGCGAACCCAGGACAGCGGCATCGCTGCCCGAAGGGCCGAGGATGTGTCCCCCGGCCTCAGGCGCCCGGCGTCGGGCCGGGGGTCCGTTCGCCCATCGCGGCGGGGAGTTCCGCCCTGCGGCGGATGCCGAGCTTGCGGTAGGCGCTGGTGAGGTGGGTCTCGACGGTGCGCCGGGCCAGGTGCAGGAGCTCCGCGATCTCGGTGTTCGTCCGGCCGTCGGCGGCGAGCGCGGCGATGCGGCGTTCGCTGCTGGTCAGTGCCGCCCAGCCGGTGAGCGCCGTCGCGGCGCCGCGGGAGCGTGCTTCGGGCAGCGCCTGCTCGGCGAGGGCCCGCATGCGCACCGCGCCCAGCCGTTCCGCACGCTCGGCGGCCTCCCGCAGAGCCGACCGGGCCCGGGCCCGGTCACCCGTCGCAGAGAGCTGCCGCCCCTGTGCGATCAGGGCGGGGATCAGCTCGGTCTGCGCGGCGGCGTCCCGGAGTATGCGCACGGCTCTGTCGGCCAGTTCCAGGCCGCGCCGGCCTCCGGTCGCCGTGCCGAGACCCCGCAGCGCACGGCCCACCACCCGCGGGGTGTTCCACACCAGCGCGAGCCGCATTTCCTCCCGGGCCAGGGCGAGGGCCTCCTGCGGGCGTCCGAGCGCGACACGGCAGTCGGCGGCCGCGCTCCGCCAGGGCGTGACGACCGGGCTCACCACATCGCGCGCGGACTGCCGCCGCCCACATTCCAGGAAGTCGGCGAGCGCGCCCGCCTGATCACCCGACGCGGACCGCAGCACGCCCCGCGCGTACAGGAATCGGTTGAGCTCCCAGGAGTCGTGCGCCTCCCGGAGATCGAAACTGTCCGCGAGGTGCGCCGCCTCCGCTGTGCGGCCCGTCTCGACCAGGGCGAGTACGGCGTGTGCGTGCGCGTTGGACGGATCGGAGCGGTGGGGACGGGATTCGGTGACCTGCCAGGCCCAGGGGTCGGCCAGCAGATCCGGGTACGCTCCGCGGCCCGCGGCGATGTCCGCCCGTACGTTCAGCAGCGCCGGATGCATGGGGTGGAGCAGTGACGGGCGCTGCCCCGCCAGTCCGCGAGCCACCAGTCCTTCGGCCTCGTCCGGTTCGTCGGCCCACTGCGCGACGGCGGCGGCCGTGCCCAGCAGGAAGGGTTCCGCGTACGGGTCGGCGGGTTCGTCGAGGAGTTCGCGGATCCGCTCCATCGCCGTGGCCGCGGAAATGTGACCTGCCGTTGACTCGTAGCGCACCAGGAGTGCCCGGCCTGCCGTCCCGATGAGGTGCGGTGACCGTCTGGCGGTGTCGTACAGCCATCGGTAGGCCTCCTGCCTGATCGCCCGGTCGTGGTCCGACAGCAGTGCCGAGGCGAGTTGCAGCAGACGGATCAGGTCGGGGTGGTCCGCCAGCTGCTCGTCCAGGCCGCGGAGCGCGTCGACCGCCGCACGCCCCTCGCCCCGCAGGGCCAGCGCCGTACCCAGAGCGACCGCCGCCCGCGCCCGGTCCCGGGGCATGCCCGGCAGCCGTACCGCCTCGGCGAGCCGCGGTATCCCGGCCGAGGAGCGGGCGGCCGCGAACTCCAGGGAGCCCAGTTCCATGAGGACCGTCGCCCGGCGGGCGGGTGTCAGCGGTTCCTCCAGCGTCCGACGCAGATAGGACACGGCGTCCTCGGTTCTGCCGTGCCGGACCGCGACGCTCGCGCCGTCCAGGAGCGCGGCCGTGGCCCATTCCGCGCCCGCGCCGACCGCGGGCGTCCGCAGGAGCTGTCCGGCCACCGCTTCGGCGTGAGCGCCGCGGCGCAGCATCACCTCGGCCGCCGTACGGTGGGCCGCCTGCCGCCGGGCGCCGGGCCAGCCGCTCAGCACCGCGTCCCGCAACAGGGGGTGGGCATAGCGCGGCCGGCCGTCCGGATCGGCGCGCAGCAGTCCCAGGCGGGTCATGGCGGTGAGCCAGCCCGGCACTCTCGCGGGGTCGACTCCCGCCATCCGGGCGAGCAATTGGGCCGTCCCCTCGTCCTGCCCGTCGTCCAGGACGTCACCGTCGAGCGCCGCGAGGGCGCGGGCGACACCGGCCGTCGCGGGTCCCGCGCTGTCCAGCCACCAGGCGACGGCGGCCGGGTAGGCGCCCGGGTAGAGGGCCGCACAGGTCTCCGGCACGGCTTCGGGCGGAGCGGGCTCCGGCTCCGCCGCGCGGAGATCGTCCAGCAGGGCGCGCAGCAGCAGCGGACTGCCCGCACCTGCCCGCACGCAGTCGTCCACCCACTCGGGTTTCGCGGCCGCGGCGTCCGAACGGACCAGCTGCGCGGCGGCGTTCGCGCTCAGCGGGGCGAGTGTGTGGGTGCGTACGAGGGTCGGTGAGAGCGTGTGTGCCAGGCCCTGCGAGGGCGGATCGATGTCGTACTGGCAACGCTCGGTCACGACCAGCAGAAGAGGTAGTCCGTCGAGTCGCCGGGCGGCGTCGACGAGCCAGCGGCGCGAGGACTCGTCGGCGAAGTGCACGTCGTCCACGGCCACCAGCAGGGGCTCGCCGTCGGCGTACGCGCGCAACCGGTTCCACAGCTGTGCGGCGTACGTCCGGTCGTATCCGGTGCCGCCGTGCTCCGGGCAGGGCTCGGCAGCGCTTGTCACCCCGGCCGCGAAGGACAGCAGCCGAAGCACCGCGGCGAAGGGGAGGGCGTCGTCGTCGGGCGGGCAGCGGGCCCACAGCACCCGCGTGCCGCGCGCCTGTACCTGTTCGGCGACGGCTTCCAGGAGTGCTGTGCGGCCAGTGCCGGTCGCCCCTCTGAGCAGCACCAGGCGGCCGGACCCGGCCCGGGCACGATCCGCCTCGGCCGCCAGCAGCTGCAGGGCCTCCCGGCGTTCACGCAGCGGTCCGGGTTCGCACATCGATACCTCCTCCGGTGGGCGTTTCATGATCGATCTCGTGGTGCGTCTCGTGGTCCTCCACGATTGCGCGGGCGCACCCGGCCCAGAAGTCTGGAACAAGCCCATCGGGCACTGACGGCACGGGGGCCACCGGCATGCGGACTTGGGAGTAACGGTTGCGCAGCTCACCACCGACCACTGACGCAGACGGGTCGCACCGGGCCACCGGGCGCATCCCCGTGGTGGTCCAGGCACCGGACCCGATCTCCCGGGCCGGAGTACGCAGTCTGCTGGGGCAGCAGCCGGTGATCGATCTTCTCGACGAGGTGGAGGCCGGTCCCGGCACGGTGGCCGTCATGGTGAGCGAGACGCCGGACGAGAGCACCCTCTCGCTGTTGCGCAAGCTGGTACGCGGCGACGGCGCGAGTGCCGTCCTCGTGGTGGGCGCGATCCGTGAGGCCGAGCTCCTCAATGTCATCGAGTGCGGAGTAGGGGCGATCGTCTGGCGCCACGAGGCCGGTGCGGACCGGCTGGTCCAGGCCGTGCTCGCCGCTTCTCGGGGCGACGGTGATCTGCCGGCGGATCTCCTGGGACGCCTCATCACTCAGGTGGGTTCACTCCAGCGCACCGCCGCCGGCCAGGCCGGTGTCCCGCTCACCGGCCTGGTACCACGTGAGGTCGATGTCCTGAGGCTGGTGGCCGAGGGAATGGACACCGGGGAGATAGCGGGCAAGCTGTCCTACTCCGAACGCACGGTCAAGAACGTCATCCACGGGCTGACCACCCGGCTGCAGCTGCGCAACCGCGCACACGCCGTGGCCTATGCCCTCCGCGAAGGCTACCTCTGATCGAACGGACCTTCGCACAGGGGCCGTTCGGGCAACTCCGTCGACGGACAGACGCAGGCGGACCCCGTCGCGCCCGCGCCGACACACCAACTCGCGCCCTGAACATGTCACTCCTTGGCCGCGTGCTTCCGGTTCTGTCCGAACTGGGAGGATGAGTCCTGCGGCGACGCCGCGGCCTTACCGTAGAGGCGAGGCACCGACCCGAGGAGAAGCACCAACCGTGCACGACGCACCCATCTACGCCCAACTGGTATCCGAGCGCGGCGACATACCGCTCCAGGTCCGCACCGAGGCGCGCAGGCTCCAGCGCGAACTGGACTGGATCGTCAACGCCGATCCCGCATCGGGGGGTCTTCTCCCCAGACCCCCCGCCGCCTCCGTCCCGAACTCCCGTGCTCTTCCCCCGGGGTCGGGATCCACCGGCTGGCTCGCCTGACGCAGCGTCAACTGCGGAGCGCGGTCCCGTGTTCGCGCGGTCGCACCGAAACCGCCCTAACGGGCGTCACCGGGGCCGTCCTCCCGCTCCCCCTCGCCGGTGTCCTTCCCCGACGTACCCGAGTACCCCTGCAGTTCCGGTAGCCCCTTGACCTTCTCGGCGCCGCCGTCGGCGTTCTGGCCGTTCAGGTTCTGGCGGACGGAGTCCAGGATCGTCAGGCCCTGGGCGACCAGGCCCGCGGCGATCTCACCAAGGCCGTCCGCGCCGTTGAGGACATTGACGTTGGCGCCTGCGAGGCCGCCCGCGGCCTCCTTCACGATGAGCGGGAGCTGGTCGATCAGCATCCGGTCGAGGGCGACGCGGTCGTACGACGCGGCGGCCGCGGCCTGGATCTTCATGCGCTCCGCCTCCGCGATGGCGAGCACCCGGATCCGCTCGGCCTCGGCCTCGGCGGGCTTCACGATCTCGGCCACCAGCTGCTGCTGCCGCAACTTGGCGGCGCGCTGGGCCAGTTCGGTCTGGGCGGCGAGCACTTCCTGCTGCGCGTGGGCCTGCGCGAGCGGTCCGGCCTGCGCGGCCTGCGCCTGCGCGCGGTCCACCTCGGCCGAGTACTCCGCGCGCACGATCGCGGTCTGCCGGGCGTACTCGGCCTGGTTGCGCGCGGCGACCTGTTCCGCCTCCACCGAGGCCTGGGTGGCCTGGGCCTGGGCTATCTGCGCCTGCCGCTGGATGGCGGCCTTGTGCGGAGCGGACATGGCCTCGATATAGCCGGTGTCGCCGTCGTCGATCGACTGGATCTGCAGCGAGTCCACGATCAGGCCGATCTTCGCCATCTCGATCTTCGAGGTGTCCAGAACCTCCGCGGCGAGCTTCTGCCGCTCGGTGACGATCTCCTCGACCGTCATCGAGCCGATGATGGAGCGCAGGTGCCCGGCGAAGATCCGGCCGGTCAGCACCGACATCTGTTCCTGGTCGGAGAGGAAGCGCTGCCCCGCGTTGATGATGCTCTCCGTGTCGTTGCCGACCTTGAAGGCGATGACGGCACGGACGTGCAGCGAGATGCCCTGCCGGGTGACACAGGTCTCGGTGACTTCGGCCTCGCACATCGACAGCGTGAGGAAGCGGGTCTTGCGGAAGACCGGGAGCACGAACTTGCCATGCCCCGTCACCACGCGGAAGGGCGCGCCGCCCAGTCCCCGCCTGCCTCCCGAGATCAGCATCGCCTCATCGGGAGCGGGAACGCGGTAACCAAACATGCTTCTCCTCCTCAGCCGGCGTCGGCGTGGCCGTCGCCCAGCACATCCAGCGGATCGGCCCACTTGATGACGTCGACCTCACGACAGCCCCGGGACTCGATCACGAGCACCGTTGCGCCCGTGGGCAGGGGCTCCTGGGACCAGGCGAGAAAGGTCTCGGAGCCGCCTCTGACGCGCACCAGGATCTCGCCGGGGCCGGCGGTTCCGCGCGTGCCGATGATCAGCTCCCCCGTGCAGCCGATCACGGCCTCATCCTGCACCACCGCCGGAATCCCCCCATCAATAGGGTTGTGCTATCGACTGTAGTCCTACTGGTCCTGCTTGGGCAGTTTGACCCCGCTCGATCGGCAGGGTGCGCGGCAGGTCCGGGGGGTTCCAGGGTCCGCACGCCGGTCTCCGGGCCGTGGGCGAAGGAGGCGGGCGTCTTCTCCGGGCGCAGTCCGAGCCCGGAGCGGTGTGCCTGGATGCAGGTCGAAGGCCCTGGGCTTGGGCCGGTGCTGCTCGCTCGTGTCGGCAGGGGCCGCGAGGACGCCCGCGGTGCAGGCCAAGGCGGCGGTGCCGGCGACGGCGGAGGTACGCCATCCGATACCCGGTGGGCCATTCCTCTCGGTCCGTTCACGCGTCCGCGCCGAGTCCGGCCCACAGTGTGGAGCGAGGTGGCCGCGCCGGGGAGGGCCCGAGGTGGTGGCGGGGCGGAGTCCGGCTCAAATCCGGCCGGTCGGGCACCACGCACCCCCTCGGACACCCCCCGGCGTCGGTGCTCAGCTCTTGGTGAACTTGTAGGTCATGCTGTCGGTCAGGACGCAGAAGCCGGGCGAGATGACGATGACGCGCAGGGTACCGGTGCGCCGGTCGTAGTCGATGCCCTCCGCCTCGAAGGTGCCCGTGCAGCCGCTGCGCAGCGGGAGTTGACGCAGGGCCGTGACGTGACCCGTCACATTGGCGCTGCCCGGCTCGGCGGACAGGTCGATCTGGAGCAGCGGCTTGGTGTAGCCGAAGAGCGTGCCCGCCGGGTCGTCGGACGAGCAGAGCAACTGCGTCGAGGTGACGAAGTCGCAGCCCTGTACGTCACGTACGGCGTGGTCCAGGGTGATGGTGGAAGCCAGCGGGAGGTCTGCCGAGGGCGAGGTGCTCGGGTTCACTCCCGGGGTCGGGAAGACCAGGAATCTGGTCATGGTGCCGTACTCGCCGTTGACCATCCACGAGCCGCTCGGTGAGATGGCGACCCAGGAGTTGTTCAGCGCTTCCCAGGAGTTCAGCGTGTGGACGTACTCCGACCACGCGCCGCCGCCCGGCGCCTGCACCCGGAACATCTTGGCGGTGCCGCCGTCGGCCTGGTACGGCTCGATGTAGTAGCCGTTGGAGGAGGCGTCCGGGTCGCCGACGTGGTTCCAGCCGCGGGCGTAGACGTCGATGGGAATGGTGCCGACCCCGGTGTAGCGGTTCGGGCTTCCGGCCGGCACCTCGACCGAGGTCAGGCCCTGGCTCTCGGCCAGCGGGTCGGCGCGGTCCGAGCCCACCTCGGTCCAGGTGTCCGCCGCGGCGGCGGGCGCGGTGGCGGAGACGGTGAGGACACCGGCCGTGGCGAGCGTGACGAGACCGGCCAAAGCTGCCTGACAACGTTGCCTGACGAGCATGCGCATGTGTCTACTCCTCGGTGGGGGGCGCTGGTTCGGCGCACAGTCTGGCCTGGAAACACGGACATGTACAAACCAATGCAGGGAACGCCAGGCGTCAACTCGGCATCCAGGACAGGACAGTTACACCTGTGCGACCACGCCGAGTTCCGTACGGGCACGGGAGGCGGCCCCGATCGCGACGGCCCCGCCACCGAGCCCGGCCTGCACGACCCGGATCGGATGCCCGCTGACGGGCGGCTCGGCGGCGAGTGCGGCCCGTATCGATGGCTGGAGCAGATCCCATGCCCCGCTGACACCGCCACCGATCACGACCGTCGTGATGTCGGCCAGGCCCGCTGTGATCAGGATCGCGCGTGCCACTCCCGCGCCCGCCGCCTCGTACACGGCGATCGCGTCGGGGTCACCGTCGACTGCCGCCTCCGCGACACCTCGTGCGGTGAGAAGCCGTCCGGTCCGCTCGCCGTACCTCGCCCGGATCGCGCGGCCCGAGGCGAGTGTCTCCAGGTGCCCGCGGCCGCCGCAGGTGCAGGGAAGGTCTCCGAAACCCGGGACGTGGCCCACCTCGCCCGCCGCTCCGTGCGGGCCGTCGAGCAGTTCGCCATTCAGCCACAGCGCACCGCCGACGCCCGTGCCGAGCGTCATCCCGAGCACGTACGGTTCGCCCCTGACCACGCCCTTGGCCACCTCGCCGCGGAGGAAGGCGTTCACGTCGTTGTCGAGAAAAGCGGGCACGCCGAGCGCCTCCTCCACGGTCGCCGTCACCGCGAAGCCGGCCCAGGAGTTGAAGGAGTCGCTCGCCACGAGGATGCGCCCGGCGCGGCTGTCCACGACGCCGGCCGCGCCGATGCCGATCCCGAGCAGCCGTGCGGGCACCCGGGCCCGCAGGACGCCGAGTGCATCGAGCGCGGCGCGGACCATCGCCTGCCCGCCCTCGCTCGCCGGTGTCGGCACCTCCATGGAGTCGACCACGTCGAGGTCGGCCGTACAGAGCAGGACCTGTGTGGTCGTGCCGCCGATGTCGACACCGGCGAACACCTCGGGCGCCGGGCGGACTTCGGATGTGCTCACGCCTTCACCCCCTGGACGGCCTGCCGTTCCTCGCGCCGTCGGCGTTGCAGGACCGGGTCGGGCACGGGCACGGCGGCGATGAGTCGGCGCGTGTAGTCCGTCCTCGGGTGCAGGAGCGTGGTCGCGGTACTGCCCTCCTCCTCGATGCGCCCGGCACGCATGACGACGACATGCTGAGCGAACTGCTGTACGACGGCGAGGTCGTGGGACACGAACAGACAGGCGAAGCCCAGCTCGTCCTGGAGCTCGGCGATCACTTCCAGTACCGACTGCTGCACGCTCACGTCGAGCGCGCTCGTCGGCTCGTCGGCGACCAGCAGCCGCGGCTCAAGGACCAGAGCGCGGGCGAGACTCACCCGCTGACGCTGGCCGCCCGACAGCTCGCGCGGGCCGCGCTGCGCCAAGTCCCTCGGCAGCCGGACGAGTTCGAGCACCTCGCCGACCCGGGCCCGGCGCTCCGCCGATGACATCCCGCGGCGGTGGACACGCAACGGCTCGGCGACGCACTCCCCCACGCTCATCCGGGCGTCGAGGGAGGCCACCGGGTCCTGGAGGACCACACCGACGCCGGAGAGCAGGGCGCGGCGGGCCCGTCCCCGGGTCCGGCCGAGGTCGGCGCCGAAGAGCGCGACCGAACCGGACGACGGCGACAGTAGGCCGAGGGCGACACGGGCCGCGGTCGACTTGCCCGAGCCGGACTCGCCGACGAGGCCGACGGTCTCGCCGGGCCGGACCGTGAGCGAGACGTCGCTCAGCGCCCGTACGGCCCGCGGCCCACGCCCGAACCGCACCGACACCTCCCGCAGATCCACCACTGGATCGGCGGAGGGCCGGCCGTCGACGGGGCTGTCCCGCACCGCCCCCGGCAGATCCACCACCGGGCCGTCGGAGAGCCGACCGTGGACGGGCCCGTCCCGCACCGCTCCGGGCCCAGCGACCTCGGCAACCTCGGCAACCGTCAACCGTGGCACCGCCTTCAGCAGCCGCTGGGTGTACTCGTGCGTGGGTCGCAG
The DNA here is from genome assembly GCF_042721055.1 of Streptomyces sp. NPDC058470. Taxonomy (NCBI): domain Bacteria; kingdom Bacillati; phylum Actinomycetota; class Actinomycetes; order Kitasatosporales; family Streptomycetaceae; genus Streptomyces; species Streptomyces sp. NPDC058470. The sequence goes on along the minus strand of NZ_JBHXMF010000026.1, from coordinate 23,072 downwards.
CAGCACCTCCTGCACCGGACCCGTCTCCACGACCTCTCCCTGGAGCATCACGGCGACGCGGTCCGCAAAGTCCGCCACGACCCCCATGTTGTGGGTGACCAGCAGAACCCCCGTGCCGGAGTCGGCGGCCAGTGCGCGCAGCAGGTCGAGGATCTCGGCCTGCACGGTGACGTCGAGCGCGGTGGTGGGCTCGTCCGCGATGAGCAAACTCGGCGCGTTCGCGATCGCCATGGCGATGACCACGCGCTGCCGCTGTCCGCCGGAGAGCTGGAAGGGGAACGCGGACGCCCTCGTCTCCGGGTCCGGGATGCCGACGCGGCGCAGGAGTTCGACCGCTTCCCGGGCCGCGTCCTTGGAAGTGACGTGCCGGTGGTTACGTACGACTTCGGCTATCTGCGCGCCGATCCGGGTCAGCGGATCGAGTGCGGTCGCCGGCTCCTGGAACACCATCGACGCCGTACGGCCCCGGAGGCCGATGAGGTCGGCCTCGGCGGCGGCGATGACGTCGGTCCCGTCGACCAGGGCACGGCCGGTGGCGCGGGCGCTGCCCGGCAGCAGCCCCATCGCGGCGAGCGCGACCGTCGACTTGCCGGAGCCGGACTCGCCGACGAGGGCGAGCGTTTCACCCGGGCGCACGTGCAGCGACACATCACGCACGGCGGGCACGGCGCCCGTCTCGGTCGAGAACGTGACGCCCAGGTTCTCGATCCGCAGGATGTCGGCGGTCATCCGCGCCCCCGTACGTCGAAGGCGTCGCGCAGGCCGTCGCCGATGGCGTTGAACGCGCAGACGACGACGATGATGGCGAGGCCGGGCGGCACGATGAGCCACCAGCGGCCGGAGTAGGCGGCGGTGAGACCGGCCGACAGCATGCCGCCCCAGTCGGTGGCCGGTGGCTGGACTCCCAGGCCCAGATAGGAGACGTAGGCGACGAGCAGGATGGCGTCGGCGACCTGGAACGTCGCCGCCACCACGATCGTCGAGACCGAGTTCGGCAGGATGTGGCGGGCGATCGCCCGGCCGTGCGTGCCGCCGATCGCGCGGAGTGTCAGCACGTAGTCGCGGCCCTTGAGGGTGAGTGTCTCGGCCCGGATGAGGCGTGAGGGCACGAGCCAGGACACCAGTCCGAGGATGAGGACGAGGCCCCAGGTGTCCGGGGTGGTGATGGCGGAGACGACGAGGAGGATGAAGAGCGCCGGGATGGCGATTCCGGCGTCGACGACGCGCATCATGACCGCGTCGATCCAGCCTCCCGCGTATCCCGCGACCGCTCCCCAGAGTGTGCCGATGACGGTCGCGAGGACGCCGGCCGCGAGGCCGACGAGGAGGGACACCTTGCCGCCGAACATGAGCCGTCCGAGCTCGTCGTGTCCGACGGCGTCGGTGCCGAGCAGGTGCGCGCCGCTCGGCGCGAGATTCACCTGGGTCAGGTCCGTGTGGGTCTGGTCGGTCGAATAGATCCACGGGCCGACGAAGCAGAAGAGCAGGAAGAGGACGACGACGGCCAGTCCGGCCACCGCGAGCCTGTTCCGCGTGAACCGGCGTACGGAGAGGCTGTAGCCGGCGGCGGTCTCCACGGTCAGTACGGCACTCATGTCCGGCCCGCCTTCACTCGGGGATCGACGATCCGCTGGACGATGTCGGCGAGCAGGGTGCCGATGACGGTCGCGACGGAGATGACCAGGACGCAGCCGAGCAGGACCGGATAGTCGGAGGACTGCGCGGCGCTCCAGAACAGCAGCCCCATTCCTGGGTAGTTGAAGAGTTGCTCGACCACGAGCGCACCGCCGAAGAGCACCGGGATGTAGTAGCCGAGCATCGCGATGACGGGCGTGAGCGAGTTGCGGAACACGTGCCGCCACAGGATGGCGCGCGGGCGTGCGCCACCGGCCCGCGCGGTACGTACGTAGTCCTCGGAGAGGTTCTCCAGGGTCGCGGCGCGCATGTACCGGCTGAACACGGCGACCATGGAGGCGGCTCCCGCGACGACCGGCAGGACGAGTGCGTTCGGCTGTGCGAGCACCTGCCCGAGTGTGTCGCCCTGGGGCGCCTGCGAGGGGAACCAGGGCAGGAGTTGGGTGAACACGAGGACCAGCACGAGGCCGAGGAAGTAGACCGGCGTCGCGTACGCGACGAAGCTCAGCGTCGTGATGACGTAGTCCGCAGGCTTGTTGCGCCGCACCGCCTGCCACATGCCGAGCGGGATCGCGAGCGCGAGCCCGACCAGCGCGGACAGCACGGTGAGGACGAGGGTCTTGGGGAGGCGCTGCTCGATGAGCCGCGACACGGCCTCGTTCAGGGTGTACGAGGTGCCGAGGTCGCCGTGCAGAAGGGTGCGCAGGTAGTAGACGTACTGCACGGGAAGTGAACGGTCCAGGCCCTGCTCGTGGTTGAACTGCGCGATCTGCTGGGCCGTGGCCTGCGGGCCGAGGATCCCGCGTGCGGGACCCCCGGGCAGCGCGTGCAGGAGGCAGAAGACCACCACCGTCACGATGAGGATCACCGCGAGGGACTGGAGGACGCGCCGGGTCAGATAGAGGAGCGTGTCCATGCGGTCAGCTGTTCCACTTCCACTGGGCCGGGTGGAAGTTGGCGAGCGAGTCCTGCGAGAAGCCGCCGAGGCCTTCCTTGACGACCGAGATCTGGTAGTCGGGCTCCGGCAGCCAGATGACCGGCAGGTCCTTCGCGACGGCCGCGCTGTAGTCCTGCACCGCCTGCGGGTCGTTCGACGTCGTGGACGCGGAGATGAGCTGGTCGACCTCCGGGTTGGAGTAGTTGCCGAAGTTCGAGCCGCCCTTGGTCTGGAAGAGCGAGTCACCGGTGGGGAAGGCGTTGAAGTACCAGCTTCCCGCGGTGCCGAAGAACGAGAGCTGCCACTTGCAGATCGACTCGCTCGCCGTGCACGGCGGGGTCTGGGACAGCACCGAGTTCACGGGCGCGGTCTTGATGGTGAACTTGATCCCGGTCTTCTCCAGCGAGGACTGGATCGCGCTCATCATGTTGTCGGTGACCGCCGAGCCGGACTGCGACAGCACCTCCATCTGGAACTTGGTGCCCTTGGCGACCCCCGCGCCGCACTGCGCGGCACCGCTGCCGGCGTCCGTGCAGACCATGACGCCGTCCTGCTCGGTCCAACCGTGGCTGGTTAGCAGTGACTTGGCGGCCGAGGTCGAGAACGGGTACGGGTTGTTCTTCTGCGTCGGCGAGAGGAAGTCCGAGGACTGGCCCTGCGGGATCGGGCCGTAGCCCGCGACGGCGGTCCCGTTGAAGATGACCTTCGCCAGGCTGTCCTGGTCGATCGACTTCTGGACCGCCTGGCGGGCGTACAACTGCTTGAACACGGCGCCCATGGAAGGGTTGTTGAAGTTGTACGGCATATAGGTGATCGCCCAGCCGGACCACGGCTTCACCGAGTAGCCCTGCGCGGTGAAGCTGTCCTTCTGGTCGAGGTCGGTCGCCTCGATGTAGCCGTAGTCGACGCTCCCGGAGCGCAGCGCGTTCTTCTCTGCGTCGGCCGTGGTGAACGGAAGCAGGTTCACGGTCGCGATGCCGGGCTTCTCACCGCCGTCGTACTTCTTGTTGGCGGCGAGCACGACCTTGCCGGAGGTCGAGAAGGACTTGACCGAGTACGGGCCGCTGATGGTCTTCCACAGCGAGTCCTTCGCGTACCCGGAGATGTTCTTCGCCGCGTTGTTGAGGTACGTCCACACCTGCTTGGCGCCCGCGGCCGTCCGGTCGGCGTCCGACACCGCGGCCGTGGCGCTCGTCCTGTCCCAGGCGTGTTGCGGGAGCGGGTGGATGTCGGTCAGCTCGTTGGCGAGCATCCACTGCGAGTTGTAGGCCTTGTCGAACGTGATGGTGAAGTGACGGTCGTCGACCGTCTTGAGCGAGGTCCAGTTGTCCGGCGCCTTGCCGGGGTTGTAGCCCGCCCACTCCTCCTTGTTCGCCTTGATGAGGTTGAACCAGAACTCGACGTCACGTGAGGTGATCGGCTTGCCGTCGCTCCAGGTGCGGTCGCCCAGCGTGATGTCGACGCTCTTGCCGTCGCTCGCGAAGTCGGCCGCGGTGGCTATCGACGCGTTCTTGTTCCAGGCGACCTTGCCGGTGGAGCCGTCGTACGCGACCAGGCGCTCCCACAGGCTGTCGGAGATGGAGCTGTTGTTGGTGTTGAGGTGGGCCGCGGTGCCGATCGGCAGGATCCAGTTCGGGGTGAAGTTCGCGGGCAGCGCGTAGTTGATGGAGTCGGGGGACGCGGACGAGGTGCCGCCCGTCCCTGAGCATCCGGCGAGCAGCAGTGCGCCCGCCGTGACGACGGCACCGGCGACAAGTGTCGTGCGAGCAGGGGACATGGCTCTCCTCAGGATCCGCAGGGGGAACAACGGCGGGTGGCGGGAGCCAGTCAACGGCCCGACTGGTCGAAGAAACAGACGCGTTCCTGTAAAAAGCCTGTTTCTGCTGTTCTGAAAAAAGTGGAAGCACCGCTTCTGGACGTACTCTCATCGCCTCGGACCCCACGTCGGAGGTTATTTCGCCCATGACTGAAAAAACCCATGCCTGACAAGGGCGGGACGCACCGCAGGGGCGTCACCGGTGTCTCGTCGCTGGCCGAGCGTGTCCTCGAACTGCTCGCCTCCGGACAGGCGAGCACCCGCACCGAGCTCGCCGAACTGCTCGGCGCCGCGCCGTCGACGATCTCGCTCACGGTCGGCCAGCTCGTCGCCCTCGGGCTCGTCGCGGAGGAGGGCACGCGTTCCTCGACCGGAGGCCGCCCGCGCAAGGTGCTGCGCCTCGGCGGCAGCGAGGGGTTCGCGATCGCCGCCGAGCTCGGCGGCAGACATGCTCACGTCGGCGTCGTACTCCCCGGTGGCGGGATCACCGATGTCTCGACCGTGCCGTTCCCGACGGCTGACGGGCCCGAGGCCGCGCTTCCCGGGCTCGCCGAGACACTGGAGTCCCTCGCGGAGCAGCACGGCCGGCACCTGCTCAGAGGTGTCGGCCTCTGCTTGCCGGGGCCGGTCGACGTGGCCTCCGGCGTGGTGACACTGCCGTCCCGCATGCCCGGCTGGAACCGGTTTCCCGTCCGGGCCTGGCTTCAGGACCGCTTCGGCGTGCCGGCCGCGATCGAGAACGACGCCAACTGCATGGCCGTCGGCGAGCACAGCGTCCGGCCCGCCGGACGACGGCAGTCGATCATGGTGAAGACGGGCTCCGCGATCGGGGCGGGCGTCATCGTCGACGGGCGGCTGTACCGGGGCGGGTCCGGCGCCGCGGGCGAGATCACCCACGTACGGGTCGAGGCGGGACACGCCATCCCCTGCTCCTGCGGCAACACCGGCTGTCTGGAGACCGTCGCCTCGGGCGCGGCGCTGGTCCGGATCCTGCACGAGAAGGGACTCGACGTCACGTCGATCGAGGACGTGGTCCGTCTCGCGTCCGACGCCCACCCGGAGGCGACCCGCGCCGTCCGCCAGGCCGGCCGCTACCTCGGCATGGTGCTGGCCGCGAACGTCAACTTCTTCAACCCCGACGCCGTGTACCTCGGGGGCATCGTCTCCACCCTCGAACCGTTCGTCGCCGCCGTACGCAGTCAGCTGTACGAGGGCTGCCATCCGCTGGTGACCAAGCATCTGGTGATCGAGCGGGCGAGCCTCGGGGCCGATGCCGGGCTCGTCGGCGCCGGGCAGTTCGCGCTCCAGCACGCCCTGGCGCACGCGCTCCAGGCCGTGACCACCACCTGACCCACCGGCCAAGGCCATGTCGCAAGGAGGAGCCATGCCGCGATCCCGTACAGCCATCGCCCGTCCCGTCATCGCCATCGCCGGACTCGGCATCGAGTCGTCGACGTTCTCGCCCGCGCGGACCGACGCTCCCGCCTTCCATCCACTGCGCGGCGAGGACGTCCTGACGCGCTATCCCTTCCTCGCACCCCGGACACCGCTGCGCGAGGCCGCCGAGTGGCACGGCGCGCTCGTCGGCAAGGCACTGCCCGGCGGCACGGTGACCGCGGCCGCGTTCGCCGAGCTGAGCGACGAACTCGTCGAGCGGCTCGCGGACGTGCCGCGTCTGGACGGCCTCTGGTACGACATCCACGGCGCCATGACGGTGGAGGGCATCGACGACGCCGAGGCCGTCCTGCTGGCCCGGGTCCGCGCGGCCGTCGGGCCCGAGGTGATCGTGTCCACCTCGATGGACCTGCACGGCAACGTGTCGCGCGAACTGGCCCACATGAGCGACCTGATCACCTGCTACCGGATGGCCCCGCACGAGGACCACCTGGAGACGAAGGAGCGGGCCGCACGCAATCTCGTGAACCTGCTCACGACGGGTGCGCCCCGGCCGGTCAAGGCCTGGATCCCGGTGCCCGTCCTGCTGGCCGGCGAGCAGACCTCCACGCGCATCGAACCGGCCAGGAGCGTCTACGCCGCGGTCGAGGAGGTGGAGGCGACGGACGGCGTCCTGGACGCCGCGATCTGGGTCGGATACGCCTGGGCGGACGAGCCGCGCAACCGGGCCGCGGTCCTCGTCACCGGCCCGTCCGCGCCCGCCGTCACCGCGGGTGCGGAGCGGCTGGCCCGCGGATTCTGGGAGGCACGGCGCGCGTTCGCGTTCGTCGCACCGACCGGGTCGCTGGACGAGTGCCTCGACGAGGCGCTCGCCTCCTCCGCCGACGCCCGGCCGTACTTCGTCAGCGACACCGGCGACAACCCGACGGCGGGCGGCGCCGGAGATGTCACCTGGGGGCTCCAACGCGTGCTCGCCCGGCCGGAGTTCAAGGACCCGTCAGGCCCTGTGGTCATCTACGCGTCGGTGCCGGGCCCGGACGCCGTCGAGGCCGCCGAGAAGGCGGGCGTCGGTGCGACCGCCACGGTCACGGCCGGAGCGGAGGTGGACGACCGGCATGCCGGGCCGCTCACGATGACCGGGGTGGTCCACGCGGTGCGGCACGGGGACCGGGACGCCGGGACCGAGGTCGTCCTGCGGGTCGGCAGCGTGCACGTGATCCTGACCCGGCTGCGCAAGCCGTACCACCACGAGCACGACTTCACCGACCTCGCGCTCGACCCGCGGAGCGCCGACGTCGTCATCGTCAAGATCGGCTACCTCGAACCGGAGCTGTTCGACATGTCCGCCGGCTGGAAGCTCGCGCTCACCCCGGGAGGTGTCGACCAGGACCTGGTCCGGCTGGGCCACCGCCGTATCCGCCGCCCCATGTTCCCGTTCGACCCGGACATGACCGAGCCCGACCTCACGGCCCGGCTCATCGCGCCCTCGAACGAGCCGCTCACCGGGGAGGACGACTGAGTGGGCGGAGCAACGCCGGGCAGGGAATCCCTGCCCGGCACCGCACTCCAATCAGGGGCACTCGTTCCCGGAGGCCGGGTTCAGCAGCCCCACCACGTTGATGGAGTTGCCGCAGACATTGAGGTCGAGGTCGACAGGGATCTGGACGACGTTGCCTGACAGGACACCGGGGCTGTCCACGGCGACACCGTTCGGGTGGGGGTCGGCCGCGGCGGTTCCGGCGGTGAGCAGCAGGGCGGCGCCCGCCAGCCCGGTGGCGGCCATCAGACGGATACGCATGACAAGCTCCGATCAGTCGCGGGGTTGCGAGTGCCTCCACCATCACCTCGACGGCCGCCGGACGACATTGCTGTACGCCCGAACGGGGCCGCTCCCCGGCGAGGGCCACCTGAGCTGCGCCTGGGCAGGATGCGTCACGCGGGGCGCGGGGCGCGCGGAATACCCGTAGCGTGAGAGGAGATCAGGTGGAACAGGGAGAGATCATGTCAACCAGCCAGCCCGATTCGTCCTTGCCGTCCGACGACATGGCGACCCCCGACGCGCTGCTGCACACCGGCTCCGGAGGCGATGTGACGCCCGAGGACCTGGTCCTCGCGGCAGGCCGGGACATCACCCCGAAGAACCTCGCCTGGGCCGAGCGCAAACTGGCGGTGGAGGGGCCCGCGGCCCTTGACAAGCTGCTGCCCTAGGTTCGAAATTCCGCTAGTCCCTCCAAGCGGCCGGAGTCCTCCGGCCGCTTGGCCAAAATCCGTATCCCTGCGAGGAGTTGGGGCATCGGATCGAGGCGTGGAGCGCACCCGTTCGACTAGGTTGATGACCGACCGTCGAACACCGCTGCGCAGGAGGCGCCCTCGTGTCGGACCCGGACCCTCAACTCGTTGTCGCCGCCGAGCTGCGTGCTCGTATCGACACCACCAAGCCGCACTCGGCGCGCTTTTGGAACTACTTCATCGGTGGGAAGGACAACTACGAGGTCGACCGCGAAATCGGCGACCAGATCAAGGAGATAGCCCCCGGGCTGGTTGACGTGGCACGCACCAGCCGCCACTTCCTGGGGCGCGTGGTCCGGCATCTGACAGTGGACCAGGGCATCCGCCAGTTCCTGGACATCGGCACGGGTCTGCCGACCGCCGACAACACCCATCAGGTGGCCCAGCGGTTCGCACCGGACGCGCGGATCGTGTACGTCGACAACGACCCCTTGGTGCTCACTCACGCCCGCGCCCTGCTCACGAGCACTCCGGAGGGCCGGACCGCGTATCTCGACGCCAACCTGTATGAACCCGACGCCATCCTCAAAGCCGCCACGGACACGCTCGACCTGTCCCAGCCGGTCGCGCTGATGATCCTCAACACCCTCGGCCACGTCGCCGACCACGACCAGGCGCGTGGTCTGGTGTCCCGGATCCTGGGCGGGCTCCCCGCGGACAGCTACCTCGTGATCAGTGACGGCACCGCCACCAGTGAGGCAATGGTCGCCGCCTCGGACGCGTACAACTCCAGCGGCGCCGTGCCGTACTACGTGCGCAGCGTCGAGGAGATCGGCGGCTTCTTCGACGGGCTCGATCTGGTGGAGCCGGGCATCGTCCAGGTCACGAAGTGGCGTCCGGACGCCGGGGGTTCCGAGGGCACCGACATCGCCGTCGACGCCTACGGCGGGGTGGGCCGCAAGGTGTCCTGATCCGGACGTACCTGATGGGGCGGTGAGCCCTTGCGCGAAATCACCCGCCCCCTCACTCCGGAACAGGCCCTCCTGCGACACTGAACCGTATGGATCCCCGACACCTGAGACTCGGCCGCCGTCGCATCTGGATGCTCAGCGGGGTCTGCTTTCTGGTGCTCGGACCCATCGGTTTCTCCCTGGGTGGCTGGATTCCCCTCGTGGTGCTTGCCGTCGCCCTCCTCGTGGCCACCTCGGTCTCGCACTGGCGGGCACCGAAATGGCTCGCGCCCGCCGTCGCGAAGGGACAGCGCGAGAGCCGCCAGGACGTCGCCACCTTCTGTGTCGTCATCGCCGTCAGCGGATACGCCCAGCCCGCGGCGCTGCCTTCCGCTTCTTCCCGGGACCTGGCGGCCCTCCGTCTGGAGGCGCACCGGGCCGCGGCCGACGACGATCTGGCCGAGGAACTGCGGGGTCTCGCGGCCGACGCACTCGGCGCCGCGGACCACGCGCACGCGGAGGACACGCCGGCGGCCTGGCGGGCGGCGCGGGCGGGCTCCGAGCGGCTCGCGCACGCCGCCCAGGAGGGCAACCCCTATGTGCGCCAACTGCTCATTCAGTGGGTCGAGGGAAACCCGGCCGCGGACCACTGAGGACTGCCCGGCACGTCCTGGCGTGCGGGAAACCGCCGACCGTGCCGGAGGCAGGCGCGCCCCGGCCGCCGGATCGCGCGGTTCACGGCCCCGCTTCCTTCCGCAGAAAGTTGCTCACCTGGCAGGCCAGGCTGTCCCTGCCCGGGTCGGGACGCTCTCCGGTGTCCACGGGAAGCTCGCAGGAGGCGATTCCGCCGGCCCACAGATAGCGCTCGGTCCACTCCTCGTCGACTTTCAGCTGGATCTGGATGTCCACCCGGGACAGCCGGGCGTCGGGGCAGGCGGCGTACAGGACGGAGGTGGCCCGGCGCAGCGGGTAGAGGTCGTAGCCCTCGATGAACTGCGAGTTCCGCCAGTCGAGGAACGCGCTCTCGCCGTCGTCGCCGACGCGGATATCGATCTGACCGTCTTCGAGATGGATACCGAAGTGCTCACCCGTGCGGTTTTCCACGGTGACGCGAAATCGGAAGTAGGTGAGTTCCTCGGCGGCGTCGTCACGCCCTCGTGGTGGCTCCGCCTTTTCCACGCCGTGGACGCGGACGCGCAGGCCGGCATGCTCCTCGTACTCCTGCCAGTCCCCGACCACGTTCAGCTCGCGCACAGTGCACCTCTCCACCTCAGAGAGCTGTTTCCTATCTGTGCTCCCGACGCAGTGTCAAATGAGCGGGACATGCCGTGGCCAGGGATTTCCCTCTGCTTGATCGTCGATCAAGCCGTGCGCAGCCACAACCCTTCGCGGGGCGGTTCGCCGGCCTTTCGGTACGTGCCGCACATCACGTTCCCCGGCTGTCTCACTCGCCCGCGCGCAGCGTCCGCATCTGCTCGTCGAGCGGGCCCAGGCCGACATCGTGGCGGCGCTCGTCGAGGGTCTGCGGTCGGCGGATCGGATAAGGGCGCAGGGTCACGGGATTGACGCGGGTGCCGTAGAACTGCGGCTGCCCCTGTTCGACGGCGCAATGGTCGGCGATATAGGCGTGGTGCAGGGCGGGACAGCGCCCGTCTGCCGCGGCCTGCGCGATCAGATCGCGGCACTTGAGCTGGAAATCGAGGTCCGCGGCGTGCAGAAGGATCACGAGGGCTGCCGTGGAGGCGGGTGTGCCGACGAGGTCGGCGGCCGGCCAGCCATGGTGGTCGACGATCGCCCTGAGGGCCGCGGCGTTGGCCCCGCGGCGCTCGTTGATGGCACGACGGGACTGCGGGGCGGGCTTGGCCTCGGCCTGCCGCATCAGGCGACGCTCCTCGTCGGCCCTGCGCTCCAGTTCGTCGGCGAGCGCCGTCGCGAGCGCCGGAACCATCCGGCGCTCCTCCGCCCGGTCTCGCCGCGCGTCAGGACTGGCGGCCAGGTGACCCGCGGAACTCTTCATCGCGTCTCCTGAAGCACCAGCGCGAACCACACCCTCTTGCCCGTGGTGCCGGGTTCGGGCGGCGCGATGCCCCAGTCGTCGGCCAGCGCGGCCACGATGGCCAGTCCGCGTCCCGACTCCTCGGCTCTCGCCGCCGTACGGGGGCGCGGTAGGGCGGACGAGCGGTCGGCGACCGTCACGCGCAGGTCGCGCCGGGTGCACTCGACGGTGACGGTGATCGAGTCGCCCGCGCCGGGGCGGCTGCCGTGTCTGATGGCGTTGGCGAACAGCTCGCCCGTCGCCAAGACAGCGTTGTCAACGCTCTCCGCCGGAACGCACAGGCGCGTCAGGTACTCGGCCACCATCGACCGCACGCCCGACGCGCGTGACGGGTGGGCAGGGACCGTCGTCCGCAGGAGGTGGGTCCTGCTCTCGGGGATCAGTGGGGCAACCGGAGTCACCGCGGCCCCTGCGGGCCTGCTCCGCCCCGCCGGTGCGTGATCATCGGCCGAGTGAACGTCACGTGCCAGTGAGGGCGACGGCCCGCGGCGATGCGCCCTGAATGCCGTCATCGATCCTCCTTCGAGTACAGCACGGTGGGGACGGTCTCGATGGCTACTTCTGCAGCCAACACGCCGGACCAGGGCGGGGACCAGGGGGAACAGGGGTTGTCCGGTTGCTGGCCCGTAGTGGCGTGGCAGGTATGTTCGATCATGTGAGGGATGTGAGCGAGGGCCGAGCAGGGGTGCACCGAAGTGGTGGCGCCGGGTGGCCCGGGGTGCGCGGCAAGCGCGTACTGGTCACCGGTGGCACCCGAGGGCTCGGTGAGCAGATCGTGCGGCTGCTGGCGGCCGAGGGGGCGCAGGTGGCGACCTGTGCACGCACCCCGCTCGCCTTGGCGGCACTGGCCGGCTCGCTGGACGTTCCCCTGTTCACCCAGCCGCTCGATGTCACCGAGCCGGAGCACCTGGAGTCTTTTGTCATGGCCACAGCGAACCGTTTCGGCGGTCTCGATGGAGTGGTGGCCTGCGCGGGCGGATCTCGCGGGGGCTCCTTCGAGCAGGCACAGGCCGCGGACTGGGCGGCCACCTGGGAAGTGAACGTCGGCCACACGGCACGGCTGGTGCGCGCCGCGGTCCCGCACCTGCGGGCCGCCGGCGGCGGCTCGGTCGTGGTGATCTCGTCGATCTCCGGCTGGAAGCCCGGTCCGCCCATCCAGTACGGGGTCGCGAAGTCCGCACAGATCCACCTGGCGGCATCGCTCGCCCGGGAGCTGGGTCCGGACGGGATCCGGGTGAACGCGGTCTCGCCCGGGTCGATGCTCATCCCGGGCAGGCGCTGGGACCGTATGCGGCGGGAGGACCCCGAGGCCTTCGCCGGATTCCTGGCTGCGGAGTTCCCGGGCGGACAGCCGGTCGCGCCCCAGGAGGTCGCCCGTGTGGTGGCCTTCCTGCTGTCCGACTGGTCGAGCGGGATCTCCGGAGCACATCTCCCCGTCGACCGGGCCCAGAACGCGCCCTCGCCCGACGGCTACTAAGAGACCGGGGGTTTCCAGGACACGAGGTCGCTCCGTCATGCCACCGCCCCCAGCACCGGACGGGCCTTGCGTTCGAAGTCCTGCACAAGAGGCTCGGCACGGCGCGACTCCAGCCGCCCGCGGAAGTCGCGCAAGGCCTGGATGGACCGCTCGCTGTGCACCGTGCTCAAGGTGTCGAGAGCCTCGGTGGCGGTGCCGAGGGCCTCGTCGAGGCGGCCCTGCTGGAGATGGGCGGTCGCCAGCACGGACCGGCTGATGGCCTGGCGCCTGCGCCGGTCATCGTTGGCGCTCAGCGACTCGCCCGCCGTGCGCTCCGCTTGCGCGGCAAGCCCGAGGTCGCGGAAGCAGAGCGCAGACTCGGCCTGGAGATAGTGATGGTCGAGGTAGCGCACCCAGGCGGATTCCTGCCCGGATCCCCGGCTGGCGTCCAGTTGCCGCTCCGCCATGCGCAGGGCCTCGGTGGCCTCGCCCGAGCGGCCCTGGGCGGCGTGTCCGCGCGCCGACATCGCGTACAGGCGCATCAGACCGAGCGGGCTGCCCGCGTCCTTCGCGGTGGCGATACCGGCCCGGGCCAGGGCCACCCCCTCGTCGGGGCGGCCGAGGTTGGTGGCCAGATGGGAGAGCCCGGCCAGAATCTGGCCGCCGAGGACCCGGTCGCACCCTTCGGCGCACAGGCGCAGCGCCTGGGTCATGTAGCGCTGGGCGAGGCCGTACTCCCCCGCGTCGTACGAGCTCCAGCCGGCCATCGCGGCCAGGCGCGCGGCGGCGGCGTACAACGAGCGCTGCAGATGCGGCGGCGTACCGCGCCGCTGCAGCATCGGGACGACCTCGGTGGAGAGGTAGTGAATGATGCTGGTGCGCACTCCGCCGCCGCCGTAGTGGTTGTCCATCTGGTCGAACATGGCGATCATCGCGTGGACCTGCTCGACCGGTCCGCCGCTCGCCGCCAGATTCGGCCGGTCGTCGTCCTGGTGCTCCAACAGCCAGAGCAGCCACTCACGTTGGGGGATCGTCAGCGCGGCGGGGACGAAGGGGACCGAGCCGAGGAGGCTGCGGCGGGAGATGTCGGTGGACCCCAGCTCGGCCAGGGTGTGAAGAGTTTCTGCGACGTCCTCGCCGTAGACCAGCGCCCGGCCCGCGACGGGGCGCTGCTGATCGGCGAGAAAGCCGAGGTCCGCGGGCGACACGGCGCGGCCGAGCCGCTCGGACAGCACAGCTGCGATCAACTCGGGTGTGGTGCCCCGTGGTTGCTGGCCCTGGAGCCAGCGAGTGACCGATGCCTTGTCGTAGTGGGAGTCGGCGCCCTGACGGCGGCCCAGTTCATTGACCCGGAGGGCGAGTGAGGCGTAGGAGCAGGCAGCGTCCTTGAGGGCCACCGCCAGCGCCTTGTTGGCCCCTGCGGGTGCCCTGCCCGGATTCCTCGATTGTCCGTCGGTCACGGTGGCCATCCCGGTCTCGCATCACGGTCACGTGCAGCCGCATCCGGCCGTATGTGCCCCGATGCACCAATTCCCGTACGGCCCAACACAGCTGACCCTTTCTCACCATTGACGGTGCGACAGGTCACTCGATCACTATGGTGGTCGACACACTCAACATGCAACCGGCGTTCTGATAATTTCAGAATGATCCGCATCGCTCTGTCTCTGTCAACGACCGCGTGGCACACTGCACGCTGTGATTGCCGTTCAGGGAGGTAGGACGTGAGCGACAACCGCTCCGGCGGCAGCGCACCGACCGTCCTGCGGATGGTTCTCGGCAAACGGCTGAGGCACCTGCGGGAGACGGCCGGGGTGTCCTTCGAGGACGCGGCCCGCGCGATCGAGGTCACACCCCTCACCGTTCGCAGGATGGAGAAGGCCGAGGTCGGACTCCGCATCCCGTACGTAAGGGAGTTGCTGCACACCTACGGCGTTCCGGCGGCGGAGATCGACGACTTCCTCACCATGGCCAGGGAAGCCAACCAGCCGGGGTGGTGGTACAAGTACCGCGACGTGCTGCCCGACTGGTTCAGCGCCTACGTGAGCCTGGAGAGCGAAGCCAGCGTCATCCGTCTCTACGAACCCCACTACGTTCCCGGCCTGTTGCAGACGTACGACTACGTCACCGCGCTCATGCGGGTCGGCTTCCCCAACGAGTCGAAGGAGGAGATCGCCCGCCGCGTCGACCTGCGCGTCAGGCGCCAGGACCTGTTCGCCAAGCCGGACGCGCCCGCGATCTGGGCCATCCTGGACGAGACGGTGCTGCGCCGTCCCGTGGGCGGCGTCGAGGTGATGCGGGCTCAGATCGACCGGCTCCAGGAGGTCCTGGACATGCCGAAGGTCAGAATCCAGATCATGCGCTTCGAGGTGGGGGCACACCCCGGCGCGTTCGGTCCCTTCCACCACTTCCGCTTCGGCTTCTCCGAACTGCCCGACGTCATCTACACCGAGAGCCTCGCCGGCGCGGTCTACGTCGACCGTCCCGACGACGTCGTCACCTATCTCGAAGTACTGGACCGGATGTCCGTGCAGGCGGAGCCGGTCGCTCGAACCAGGACCATCCTGGCTGAACTGCGTAAGGAGTTGTGATCCATGGAACCCATGGGCCCCATCCACAGCGGCATGCCGGCCGTCGACCTGGGTACCGAGGGCTGGCAGAAGCCCTGGAGCGGTACCAACGGCGGGAGTTGCGTCGAGGCGAAGCGGCTGCCCGACGGCAGTGTCGCTTTCCGTCAGTCCAGGGATCCGGAGGGTCCCGCGCTGGTGTACACCCGGGACGAAATGGTCTCGTTCCTCCAGGGCGCCAAGTCGGGCCAGGCGGACTTCCTGATCGCCTGAGGCCCGCCATCGTTTTGCCGTAGCGCCGCCACCGCGTCACCCGCGGGCCGCCACCACGGCTGCACAACCGGACAACCCGCACGCACCCTCCCGCCGTGCGGGTTGTCCCCTCCATACTGAGGAAGTCGGTCGTCCTGCGAAGGGAGTGGGTGCGGGGATGCTCCTCCACCAGGCCCTCACCGAGTGCCGGACGCTGGTCGTCGAGGGCCCGGACGGCATTGGCAGGAGCGGCCTGACCACCGAACTCACCCAGCATGGATTCCTGATCCGGCGCTCGCGCGGGCACCTCCACCACGTGGACCCGATCCGCCCCTACCGCGAACTCCTCGACGCCCCGGGCCGGTTGGCCGTCGACGGCGGCCTCATCCACGAGCTCGTCTACGGGCCACTGCGCCGTGGGTGCTCCCGGGTGACCTGGATCCAGGCGCTCGACTTCGCCGAGTCGGTCGCCGAGCGCGACGGCGCGCTCGTCCATGTGAGAGGCACGGCGGACGACGATGCCGAGGCGGTCAGTGCGTACGAGCGGGCGTTCCGCACCCTGGCCGAGCACGCCCCCGTCGTGACCTTCGACGCGGGAGACCCAGGCCGACCGATCCACGGCCCCACGCCGCCCCGCCCCCAACTCAGGCGCTGCACACAGACGTTGACGATAGGTTAGCGACAGACCGCGTGACGCACGGTAACGGTAGGAGATATCCCATGACAGACGGCCGGCCCACCCCCGACCAAGAGGCATTGTCCAAGATCGACACCACGGTGCCGCACTCGGCCCGCATCTGGAACTACTGGATGGGCGGGAAGGACAACTACGAGGTCGACCGGGAGGCGGGCGACGCCTACCGCGAAGTCGCCCCGAACATCGAGACGATGGCCCGCGCCTCCCGCGACTACCTGATCCGCACGGTGACCTTCGTGACGGCCGAACTCGGCATCCGCCAGTTCCTCGACATCGGCACCGGCCTTCCCTCGTACGACAACACCCACCAGGTCGCCCAGCGCATCGCGCCCGAGTCGCGCATCGTGTACGTGGACAACGACCCTCTGGTGCTCCGCCACGCGCAGGCCCTGCTCACCAGCACTCCCGAGGGCGTCACGAACTACATCGACGCCGACCTGCACGAGCCCGAGAAGATCATCGAGGCGGCAGCGGAGATCCTGGACTTCGACCAGCCGGTCGCCCTGATGCTGATGGGCATTCTCGGCCATGTCCAGGACTACGAGGAGGCCAAGTCGATCGTCAGCCGGCTCCAGGCCGCGCTGCCCTCCGGCAGCTACTTCGTGCACTACGACAGCACCGACACCGACGCCGCGCTCAAGGAGGCCCAGCAGGGCTACGACGACACCGGCGCCGTGCCGTACGTGCTGCGCAGTCCCGAGCAGGTCGGCGCGTACTACGAAGGCCTCGAACTGGTGGAGCCCGGCATCGTGTCGTGCCCGCTGTGGCGTCCGGAGCCCGGTACCTCGCCCGAGCCCACGGACGTCCACGGCGGTGTGGCCCGCAAGCTGTGACGGTCAGGACGCTGTGACCGTCAGGACCCCGGCGCCGGTTCGATGTTCTGGTTGAGCCGGAACAGGTTGTCGGGGTCGCGGTCGGCCTTGATACGGGCCAGGCGTGCGTAGTTGTCGCGATAGCTGGCCCGCACGCGCTCCTGGCCCTCGTCCATCATCATGTTCACGTAGGCCCCGCCCGCGGAGTACGGGTGAAGTGCGTCGAAGTAGTCGACCGTCCACCGCTTGATGAGGTCGGCGTTGGCCGGGTCGGGGTCCACGCCGGCGAAGACGGACGCCCAGCGGGCGTCGCGGTAGCTCCACGCGGTCTCCGTCGGGGTGTGGTCGTGGACGGCGCCGTCGATCGGGTATAGGTGCATCGTCGACTTCCACGAAGGCAGTTCGGCACCGAACTTGGCATGTGCGTCGACCGCTTCGGCGGGGATGTCGTTGACGAAGTCCGCACGCCAGTACCACTGGTCGCCGGGCGGGTAGACCGGGTCGAAGGCCGACTGGATCGCGGGGTGCGGCATCGGCGCGGGGCCGTGCAGCAGCGGCTGGGGCAGGCCGTCGAGGAGCGGTGCCATCAGTCGCGCGGCCTCGTCCGTGTCGTCTCCGATGTAGCACCATACGACGCCGCAGACCTTGCGCAGATGGAGTTCCTCGGGGAACGGCGGGGCCGGCGGGACGGACCCGATCAGGAAGAAGGCGTTCAGCTCGCGGGGCGCGTGGGAGATGAAATCCCGGTAGGCGGGCAGGACTTCGGCGGTGAGTTCGACGGGCCAGAAGGTGGGGCCCGCGACGACCGTGTTCACCTCGTGCAGTCGCAGGAGGAACGAGGTGACGACTCCGAAGTTGCCGCCTCCCCCGCGGATCGCCCAGTACAGGTCGGTGTTCTCGTCGGCGCTCGCGTGCACCTGCTCGCCGCTCGCGAGTACGAGGTCGGCCTCGATGATGTTGTCGATGGTGAGCCCGCACTTGCGGGTGAGATGCCCGAGACCGCCGCCGAGGGCGAGGCCTCCGACGCCCGTCGTGGAGATGATGCCGCTCGGTGTGGCCAGACCGTGCACGTTGGTGGCGCGGTCGACCTCGCCCCAGACGCAGCCGCCGGCGACCCGTACCGTGCGTGCCCGCGGATCGACCTCGACGTCCTTGAGCAGGGAGAGATCGAGGACCACGCCCTCGTCGCAGGTGCCCAGGCCCGCTCCGTGATGGCCACCGCCGCGGACCGCGAGCGGGAGGCCGTGGTCGCGGGCGAAGCCCACCACCTGTGAGACGTCGTCGGCGCTCGTACAGAGCGCCACCAGGGCGGGCCGCCTGTCGATCATCCCGTTGTACACACTGCGGGCCTCGTCGTACCCGGAGTCGTTCGGGCCGATCAACTTGCCCTTGAATCCAGCGAGTTCCTGACTTGCTGCTTGTGCAGGCGAAATGGACATGTGCGTCCCCCGTGTCCGGGGAGCGGTTCCGGGTTCCCCTGTCCGGGTCCCCCGTTCCAGTCTCCCTCTGATGGATCCGATTCGCCTGTTCTAGTCCGGTTCGTGGTACGCGGATATCCGTGCCCGCCACCCACCTCGCCCCGGCGGCTACCTACCTTTCACCGACGGGGCAGCATGCCCAGCTGCACGGCACGGGCGGCGGCCTCGCGCCGGGTGCGGACGCCGAGCTTGTCCAGGACGGCGGAGACGTGGTTGTCGACCGTGCGCACCGACACCACGAGCCGCTCGGCGATCTCGACGTTGGTCATCCCCTGCGCCAGCAGCCCCATGACCTGCAACTGGCGTTCCGTGAGACCTGCGGGATTCTCCCGTGTCGCCGCGTGCGGGCCCCGCGGGATCCGGCGCACGCCCAGTGCGCGCAGCTCCGTGCGGATCAGGTGGGCGAGCGGCTCCGCGCCCAGCGTGTCCAGCTCGGCGAGGGCGCCTAGCTTGTCGTCGGGGTCCGGGCTCTCGGCGAGGGCGGCGGCATGCTCGTAGGGGCATCCGGCCGCCTGCCAGGCTCGTGCCGCTGCGCGCCAGTGCCCCGCGGTCTGGAGCGCGTACGGATGCTCCGATCCGTCCGCGGGAACCGGCTGCCCGGCCTTGGCGAGCCAGTAGCCGAGTTCCGCCCGGTGCGCCGCGGCATCCAGCCGACAGGCCTCCGCGAACGTGGTGCTCACGGCGGCGGTCACCGCGGGGTGATCGCCGCGCAGCCAGGCCGACTCCGCCCGGGCGGCCGCGACCGGTCCGGTGCGCTGGAGTTCGCTGCTGCGCACCGCGATCTCCCAGGCCTGCGTGAGCAGTTCGTCGCCGCCGCTCCTGCCGCGGCGCACCCGTACCCGGCCCAGCACGGTCAGCGCGGGACAGCGGGCGGGCACGAAGTCGTGCGCACCGACCTCGGCGTATTTCTCGGCGTCGTCCCAGGCACCGGCGGCGAACCGCCGCAGGGCCATCTCGACGTTGAGATAGCTGAGGAAGCCCAGGTGTTCCGCCCGGTCGGCCAGTTCCATCGCCGGGGCCAGGAAGCGGTCCGCCTCGGCGAACTCCAGGTTCTCCAGCAGGCTCCAGATGATGTTGGCGTAGGCCCGGCAGGCGTGCTCGACCTCGTCCGCTCCCAGGGCCACCTTCAGGCTCTCCTCGACCTGCGCCCGCCCCAGCGGGTCCCCGGCACGCCAGCGGGCGGAGCCGACGTTGTTCAGGGCGTGCGCGAGGATCTCCGCGTCGCCCTCCCGACGGGCCAGGTCGATGGCTCGCTCGCCGAACGCGATCGCCTGCGCATGCCGGTCGGAGAGCATGTGCAGCTGGGAGGTGTTGCTCAGAGCGAGCGCGAGCAGCCGGTCGTCGCCCGCCCCCTCCAGTACGGCGATGGCTTCCCTCGCCGCCGTCCGCGCCTCCTCGGCGTCACCGGCCCACCAGTGGATCCGCGACAGCCACCGCAGGTCCGCGCCGAGCGCCCGCGCGTCTCCCAGGGACCGGCGCAGCGCGACCGCCTCGCGCTCCGCTTCGACGGCGGCCACGGAGTCCGCGATGGTGTAGCTCTCCACCGCGTACCGCTCAAGGAGTCCGGCCAGCTCGGCCGGGGTGAGCCGCTCACGGTGACGGAGTACGAGCCCGAGATGGGCGGCGGCTTCGCGGTGGGCGCCCGCGCGGGACGCGTCGTGTGCGGCGCCTGGGCCGTGCCGGGCGATCGCCTCCAGGTCGCCTGCCTCCGCCGCGTGGTGGACGATCCGGGAGGCGTCGGAGCCCGGTACGGCGACGAGCGCGGCCAGTACGCTCCGGTTCAGCTCGATCCGCCGTGCGGCGGGCAGGGAGTCGGCGATGGCGCGGCGGATCAACTCGTGCCGGAAGTCCGCCCGTTCGGGGGTGACGACCATCAGCCCGCGCTGCTCGGCCGCCGCCAGCTCGGCCACGTCGTCCCTCAACAGAGCCTTGACCAGCGGGCGTTCCACCGCGGAGGGGACGACGGCCAGCTGCTCCAGGGCATCCCTGGTGGTGTCGTCCAGTCCCCGCAGCCGGGCCAGTACGGCGTCCACCACCGTCGGCGGCACACCACCGGTACCGCCTGCCGCCACCACCTCGGCCACGAAGAACGGGTTGCCCGACGTCACCTCGTACACCTGCACCGGATCCAGTTCACTGGCCGCGGAGAGCCGGCGCACGGCGCCCGGGGAGAGCCGGGACAGCGGCAGACGGTGCACGCGCTCCGCCCGGGACACCTGACCGAGCAGGTGGCGCAGCGGGTGTTCGCGGCCCAACTCGTCGTCCCGGTAGGTCAGGACCAGCACGGCGGGGAGCCGCTCCACCCGGCGGACGAGAAAGCGCAGTGCGTCGAGGGAGGCCTCGTCGGCCCAGTGCACGTCCTCGACGACGAGTACCGCAGGATGCGGCGCTCTTCTCAGCTCCGCCCGCAGGGCGTCGTACACCAGATGGCGGTCGCCTCCCACGGTGAGCACCCGCGCGAGTTCCGGGCCCACGCTCCCGACCAGATCACGGAAGGGCCCCAGTGGCCGTCGGGTCGTGAGGTCGTCGCACTCCCCCAGCAGCACGCGTGCGTCGGGGGGCAGCACCTCCGGCAGTACCTTCACCAGGCTGGACTTGCCGATGCCGGCCTCTCCGAAGACGAGCGCCACGGATCCGGCGCCGTCGGCCGCTTCGCGCGCGGCGGCTGCCAGTTGGGCGAGCTCGTGGTCGCGCTCGAGGAGCCCCCGTTCCACGGGACGATTCTGGCACGCGCGACGCCCGTCCAGTACGTCAGAACGAGGACCGCGCCTTCACCGCCTCACCCCGGTGGGGCCGGGACAACAGCAGCAGACTGCGTGCCTCGACGCGGACATCGGTGTCCGCCTTGCGTTCGGACTCGTCCGGCAGCCCCTGCGGATCCGCGGTGTCGATCCGTACGGTCCACCGCTCGCCGTAGGACACGTCGGGAAGGCGGAAGGTCACCGGCTCCCAGTGGCTGTTCAGGAGCAGCAGGAAGGAGTCGTCGAGCACCGGGTCGCCGAAGGGGTCCGGTTCGGCGATGGCGTCGCCGTTGAGGAAGACGGCGACGGCGTGGGCGTCGGGGCGCAGCCAGTCCTCGTCCGTCATCTCCCCCGCGTCGGGGCGCAGCCACATCAGGTCGGGCAGCGGCTGGTGTTCGTCTCTCGGGGTGTCGCCGAGGAAGAAGCGGCGGCGGCGCAGGACGGGATGAGCGGCGCGCAATGCGATGGCGCGCCGGGTGAAGTCCATGAGCTCGCGCTGTTCTTCGCTCAACCGCCAGTCGATCCAGGAGACTTCGTTGTCCTGGCAGTAGGCGTTGTTGTTGCCCAGCTGGGTGCGGCCCAGTTCGTCGCCGTGGGCGAGCATCGGGATGCCCTGGGACAGCAGCAGGGTGGCGAGGAGGTTGCGCTGTTGGCGGGCGCGCAGTTCCAGCACCCCTTCGTCGTCGGTGGGACCTTCGGCGCCGCAGTTCCAGGAACGGTTGGTGCTCTCGCCGTCCTTGTTGTCCTCGCCGTTGGCCTCGTTGTGCTTGTCGTTGTACGAGACCAGGTCGCGCAGGGTGAATCCGTCGTGCGCGGTGACGAAGTTGATGCTGGCGCGGGGCCGCCGCCGGTCGTGCTGGTAGAGGTCCGAGGAGCCGGTCAGCCTGGAGGCGAACTCGCCGAGCGTGTGGTCGTCGGAGCGCCAGAAGTCCCGTACGCAGTCACGGTACTTGCCGTTCCATTCCGACCACAGGGGCGGGAAGTTGCCGACCTGGTAGCCGCCTTCGCCGACGTCCCAGGGCTCGGCGATGAGCTTCACTCGGCCGACCACCGGATCCTGCTGGATCAGGTCGAAGAAGGCGGAGAGCCGGTCCACCTCGTGGAACTGCCGGGCCAGGGTGGCCGCCAGATCGAAGCGGAACCCGTCGACGCGCATCTCGGTGACCCAGTACCGCAGCGAGTCCATGATCAGTTGAAGCACGTTCGGGTGCCGCATCAGCAGGCTGTTCCCGGTACCTGTGGTGTCGTAGTAGTGCGCCTGGTCGCCTTCCACCAGGCGGTAGTAGGAGGCGTTGTCGATCCCGCGGAAGGAGAGCGTGGGGCCGAATCCGTTGCCCTCGGCGGTGTGGTTGTAGACGACGTCGAGGATCACTTCGAGGCCGGCGGCGTGCAGGGCCTTCACCATCGACTTGAACTCGGTGACCTGCTCCCCGCGCGTGCCGTGCGCCGCGTACGCGTTGTGCGGCGCGAAGAAGCCGATCGTGTTGTAGCCCCAGTAGTTGGACAGCCCACGGTCACGCAGGAAACCGTCCTGGACGAACTGGTGCACCGGCATCAGCTCGACCGCAGTGACTCCGAGCGAGGTCAGGTGCTCGATGACCGCCGGGTGGGCGAGCCCGGCGTAGGTGCCACGCAGTTCGGCGGGGACCTCCGGGTGCGTACGGGTCAGTCCCCGCACATGGGCCTCGTAGATCACCGTCTCGGCGTACGGGCGCATCGGCGGCCGGTCGTAGCCCCAGTCGAAGAACGGGTCGGTCACGACGCCGAGCAGGGTGTGATCGGCGCTGTCCGCCGGATCGGGCCCGTGCGCCGCGCGCTCGAAGAGGGAGGCGTCGTTGTCCGGCTGGCCGTCGACCGCCCTGGCGTACGGGTCGAGCAGCAGCTTCGCCGGATTGCAGCGGTGTCCGGCGGCCGGGGCCCAGGGTCCGTGCACCCGGTAGCCGTAGCGCTGCCCCGGCCCGACTCCCGGCAGATAGCCGTGCCAGACAAAGCCGTCGACCTCGGTGAGCGTGACGGTGCGAGGAACGCACCGCCACGCTGACCATCGACAC
>NZ_JBHXMF010000025.1:0-119943 GCF_042721055.1 Streptomyces sp. NPDC058470 | reverse complement strand
GTGCGGAGGTTCCGCACCGGGCCACCGGTCTTTCGTCACAGCCCGGGCCGCCGGTCTGTGGTCCTAGGCTCTGTCGTCACATTCCCGTCTGCCTCGCGACGACAGGACCTAGTCCTGAGAGGCCGGTCCCGGCAGGGGTTCCGGTGTCGGGTCGGGTCCCGGCGGCTGCGGGATCGGCGACGGCGACGGGAGGGGCTCCGGTGCCGGTGACGGGCGGGGGCCCGGCTTCGGGATCGGGTCCGGGAAGGGCTGCGGGCGGTCGGGGCCCGGGGTGGGGTCCGGCTTCACAGGGTCGGGATACGGGTGGGTCATGTTGTCCTCCAGCCAGTCGGTACGTCGGCCCTGGACTTTTCCCACGCGTACCCGGCTCCCGCGCACCCACTCACCCCCTCGCGCAGCCGATGGCGACCAGGTGGGCCAGGCAGCACTGCGCATTCAGCTCCCGCGTGCGGCCTCCGCCCCCGCGGCGAGACCCGGGCGGGGGCTCGACAGGACCGGGATCGTGGTCGTGGTCAGCCGCTGGGCCGCGGCCATGGATCCCTGGGCGAGGACGATCGCGTCGGCGTCGGTGACCGCGTCCGCGGCCGTCGCCACCGTGCGGGCACAGCCGTCGAGGTCACCCGCCTCGAAGAGCGTCCACGCGCCCTTAACGAGGACGGTACGGATGTCGAGGGGGCGTCCGGCGGCGCGGGCCTCCTCCTCGACGAGGGCGACCGTCGGCGCCAGGGTGCTCTCCAGCGAGGCGAGGACGACGACACGCGGTCCTGCGGCCACCGCCGCGGCGGCCATCGGACGGTCCGCGCGCAGTACGGGCACCTCGGCGCCCGCGCGCTCGACGACGGCGCCGATGGTCGAGCAGGTGCACAGCACGGCCGCCGCGCCCTGTGTGACGGCGCGGTCGAGCACCGCCCGCACCTCGGCGGCCACCGCCTCGGGCCCTTCCCTGCGGGCTCTGGCCAGCAGTTCCTCGGCCACCAGATGCCGCAGGTCCAGCCCCTGATGGTCCTCGTCGCGCAGCGCGTCGAAGACGGGGATGTGCGCGGGCGAGGTGTGCAGCAGGGCGAGCGGACCGGGCCTGGCGGCCGTCGACGACCGCGGAGGCATCAGAAACGTCCCGGGTGTGCCTTGAGCCAGTCCAGCGCCGCCGACTGCAGCTCCGGGTCAGCCACCGGAGCCTCCTCCGGATGGCGTGCCGCCCACTTCACGACGTACGGGCAGAGCGGCGCGACCGTGATGCCCTCCCGCGCGGCGATGGCGTACAGCTCGCGGGCCAGGGAGCCGGCGATGCCCTTGCCCTCGTGCTCGGGTTCCACGATGGTGTGCACCGGGACGAGTGCGCGGGCGGGGGCTTCCAGGACGAAGTACTCGATACGGCCGACGACTTCGTCCCCGGCGAAAGCCTCCAGACGGCCAGCCGCCCGGTCGTCGCGGATCTCGATGTCGCTCATGGGCACCACTCCTCGTCTTCCTCTGCTGGGGTCACGTTCCGCCGCCGAGGTCAGGCCGACACGGCCTGCGGGCTGCGCTCCTGATCCGAGTCCGGTACCGGCTCGGACGGGTCGGCGCCCAGGGCCACGATCCGGTTGTCGCGGTCCACGTGCACCACCCGCGGCCGCAGTACCCGTGCCTCGGCGTCGGAGATCTGAGCGTAACTGATGATGATCACCAGATCATCGGGGTGCACGAGATGCGCCGCCGCCCCGTTGATGCCGATGACTCCCGAATCGCGTTCGCCCGCGATGACGTACGTCTCCAGGCGGGCGCCATTGGTGACGTCGACGATGTGGACGAGCTCGCCGGGCAGCAGATCGGCCGCGTCCAGCAGCTCGGCGTCGATGGTGACGGACCCGACGTAGTGCAGGTCGGCCTGGGTGACGGTGGCGCGGTGGATCTTGGACTTGAACATGGTGCGCAGCATGGGCCACTGCTCCTGTGGGTAGGGAGGGTCGCGTCCCGGTGAGGGGTACGCGCCGACGCCCGCCAGGGTACGGCGGGCGCCCCGCCGGTGCTATGCCACGGCCCCCTCCGTGACAGCGATCTCCGTCACGCCCTCGCCGGCCGCGCCCTCACCGGTCGTGCGCGCCTTCTTGAACTGCGTCCGGTACAGCTCCGCGTACCGCCCGTCCACCGCGAGCAGTTCGCCGTGTGTGCCCCGCTCCACGATCTGCCCGGCCTCGACGACGAGGATCAGGTCGGCGGCCCGCACGGTGGACAGCCGGTGCGCGATCACCACGGCGGTCCGTCCCTCCAGGGCTTCTGCCAGTGCCTCCTGGACGGCCGCCTCGGAGGTGTTGTCGAGGTGGGCGGTGGCCTCGTCGAGAATGACGACGCGCTGGCGGGCCAGCAGCAGGCGGGCGATGGTCATGCGCTGGCGTTCGCCGCCGGAGAGCCGGTAGCCGCGTTCGCCGACCACGGTGTCGAGGCCGTCGGGCAGTGAACGTACGAGATCTTCGAGGCGGGCGCGGCGCAGGACGTCCCACAGCTCGTCCTCGGTCGCGGCCGGGCGGGCCAGCAGCAGGTTCGCCCGCACCGAGTCGTGGAACAGGTGACCGTCCTGCGTGACCATGCCGAGGGTCTCCCGCATCGACTCCGCGCTCAGGTCGCGTACGTCGACGCCGCCGATGCGGATCACGCCCTCGTCGGTGTCGTACAGCCGCGGCAGCAGCTGCGCGATGGTCGACTTCCCGGCGCCGGAGGAGCCGACGAGCGCGACGGTCTGCCCTGGTTCGGCGCGGAAGGAGACGCCGTGCAGGACTTCGGCGCCGCCGCGGGTGTCCAGGGACGCGACCTCCTCCAGGGAGGCGAGGGAGACCTTGTCGGCGGACGGGTAGGCGAAGCGGACGCCGTCGAACTCCACGGCCGCGGGTCCCTCCGGTACCTTCCGCGCGTCCGGCTTCTCCTCGATGAGCGGCTTGAGGTCGAGCACCTCGAAGACCCGCTCGAAGCTCACCAGGGCGCTCATGACCTCGACGCGTGCACCGGCGAGCGAGGTGAGCGGCGCGTAGAGGCGGGTCAGCAGCAGCGCCAGGGAGACGACGGCGCCCGGTTCCAGGCTGCCGCGCAGCGCGTACCAGCCGCCGAGGCCGTAGACGAGCGCGAGGGCGAGGGCGGACACGAGCGTCAGCGCCGTGATGAACGCCGACTGCGCCATCGCCGTCCGCACGCCGATGTCCCGCACCCGCCGGGCGCGCTCCGCGAACTCGGTGGACTCGTCCTCGGGGCGCCCGAAGAGCTTGATGAGCGTGGCGCCCGGCGCGGAGAAACGCTCGGTCATCCGGGTGCCCATCGAGGCGTTGAGGTCGGCTGCCTCGCGCGCCAGTCCGGCCATCCGGGTGCCCATCCGCCGCGCGGGCACCACGAACACGGGCAGCAGCGCGAGCGCGAGCAGCGTGATCTGCCAGGACAGGGTCAGCATCACGGCGAGGGTGAGCAGCAGCGTCACGACGTTGCTGACGACTCCGGACAGGGTGTTGCTGAAGGCGCGTTGGGCGCCGATGACGTCGTTGTTGAGACGGCTGACGAGCGCGCCCGTACGGGTACGGGTGAAGAACGCGACCGGCATGCGCTGGACATGATCGAACACAGCCGTCCGCAGATCGAGGATCAGTCCCTCGCCGAGGGTCGACGAGAGCCAGCGGCCGAGGATTCCGAGCGCCGCCTCGGAGAAGGCGATGAGGGCGATGAGCGCGGCAAGGCGCACGACGGTGCCCTCGTCGCCGCCGGACACGATCACGTCCACGACGCGCCCGGCGAGCACCGGCGTCGCGACGGCGAGCAGCGCGGTCAGCACGCTGAGCACCACGAACTGGCCTATGCGGCGGCGGTGCGGACGGGCGAAGACGGCGATACGGCGCAAGGTCGCGCGGGCGAAGGGGCGGCGTTCCTGCCGGGCGTTCATGACACTCTGCAACTGTGTCCAGGCTGTGGTCTCCATGCTCATGGGAGCGACAGTAGGACCTCAAGCGACGTTGAGGTCAACCACCGGCCGACGGCTCTCCGGCCCGCCCCGCGGTCCAGCCCTGCGCATTTCTCAGCTCGACATGTCGGCCGAGGTCTCCCGCACCTTGCCCGGCACGTCAGCCGCCGTCTCCGCGCCCGCAACCCCCCGTTGGTGCGCAGGGGAAAGGCTCTGCTGGTGTGACAGCCGTACGACTCCCCCAGGGGTTCCCCAGTCGCACCGCCTTCCGGTCGGCTCTCCGCTCGTCCGTCCGGCCGCTCTTCTGCCTGCTCCCGCTCGCCCTCGTGATCGTGGTCGCCGTGCAGCACTGGTCCGTGCTGGCCGAGGGCTTCCATCATCTGGCGACGGCCCAGTGGCCCTGGCTCGTGGCCGCCGGCGCCGCGACCTGCGGGACCTGGGTCGCGGCCGCCGTCACCCGCCAGGGCGCGGTCATGGAGCGGCTGCCCGTACGCCGACTCCTTGCCACCCAGGTCGCGGCGGGCGCCGCCAACCACCTCCTCCCCACGGGGCTGGGGGCGAGCGCGGTCAATCTGCGGTTCATGACGGTGTGCGGGGTGCCGCTCGCCCGCTCGTCGGCCGCGCTCGCGCTGTATCTGCTTGCGGAGTCGACAGCCCGGCTCACCCTGCTGGCGGGCCTGCTGATCGCCTTCCCTGGCGCGCTGCGGCTCGGCGGTCTCCTTCCCGACGGTGCGGTCGCTCCGTTGCTGCTCGGCGGCGCCGTGATGCTGTGCGTCGCTGCGCCGGCTCTTCTGCTGGTACGGCGGCTGCGTGCGGCCGTCTTCACCTTCCTGC
Organism: Streptomyces sp. NPDC058470; assembly: GCF_042721055.1. Classification (NCBI taxonomy): domain Bacteria; kingdom Bacillati; phylum Actinomycetota; class Actinomycetes; order Kitasatosporales; family Streptomycetaceae; genus Streptomyces; species Streptomyces sp. NPDC058470. Next base: position 115,193 of record NZ_JBHXMF010000025.1, on the reverse strand, counting down.
GTACCGCGCTCGGCGAGGCGCGTTCGGTGCACACCCGGCCGATGCGCGCGCTGGCCCTGTGGGGCGGTTCGCTCGCCTTCCCCACGCTCCAGGCGGCCGGACTGGTCGCCGTGGGAATGGCGTTGGGGCTGCCGGTGCCGCCCGCGCACATGGTGGTCGCCTATCTCGCGGCGACGGTCGCGGTCGCGCTGGTGCCGACACCGGGTGGGGTCGGCTCGGTGGAGGCCGCGCTGATCATCGCGCTGGTCGCGGCGGGCGGCCCGGTCGCCGTGGCGACGGCGGTGGTGCTGGCGTACCGGATCATCACGGTGTGGGTGCCGTTGCTGCCCGGGGCACTGACGTTGGGGGCGCTGGTCCGTCTGAAGGTGATCTGAGCTCACGCATCCTGTGCGCGGTCGCGAACCCGGGGATAGCCTCGAAGGACAGCAGTCCGGGGAAGGGGTCAGCGATGCCGGTCCGGACCGAACGACAGGGTTACGTCACCACGGTCGTCCTCTCGCGTCCCGAGGCGCGCAACGCGGTGGACGGGCCGACTGCCGCCGAACTCGCGGACGCCTTCCGGACGTTCGAGGCCGACGAGTCGGCGCGGGTTGCGGTGCTGTGGGGCGAGGGCGGCACGTTCTGCGCGGGCGCCGACCTCAAGGCCATCGGCAGCGAGCAGGGCAACCGGGTCGCCGAGGACGGTGACGGGCCGATGGGCCCGACCCGGCTGCGCCTGTCCAAGCCGGTGATCGCGGCGGTCGCGGGGCACGCGGTGGCCGGAGGCCTGGAGCTGGCGCTCTGGTGCGATCTGCGGGTCGCCGAGGAGGACGCGGTCTTCGGGGTCTTCTGCCGCCGCTGGGGAGTACCGCTCATCGACGGCGGTACGGTACGGCTCCCCCGGCTCATCGGTGCCGGCCACGCGATGGACATGATCCTCACCGGCCGTCCGGTGCCGGCCTCCGAGGCCTTCCAGATGGGGCTCGCCAACCGTCTCGTACCGACCGGCCGTGCCCGCGCGGCTGCCGAGGAACTGGCCGCCGACATCGCCGACTTCCCCCAGGAATGCCTGCGCGTCGACCGCGCCGCCGTCCTGGACCAGGACGGCCTGGTCGAGGCCGCGGCGATGCGTGTCGAACTCCGGCGCGGCATGGGCGTGTTGGCCGAGGGTCTGGAGGGCGCGGCGCGCTTCGCGTCGGGAGCGGGGCGGCATGGCGCGTTCGGTGAGTCCGGCGCGGTCCGGTGAGTCGTGAAAGCACGGGCTCCGTCCGGTGAGTTGTGAATGCACCGGCGCGGTCCACTGGGTCGTGAACACGCCAGCGCGGTCCGGTCAGTCGTGAACACAGCAGTGCCGTCCCTGCGTTGCGAACACAGCAGTGCCATCTCTGAGTTGTGAACACAGCAGTGGGTCCGCCGAGTTGTGAACTCGGTGGGTTGCGAGCCGGATCTCACCACGACTGGTGAGGGGCATACCCGCTGATGCGGCAGGATGAGCGCTCGCCCCGGATGACGAACACCAGTCCGGGCATGATCGCGCATTCCCGGATTCGAGCAGGTGGCAAGTGACAACACAGCACATCCGGCCCACGGGCCTTCCCTCCGGCCACAAGGGAGAACGCCGATGAACCGCTCCCTCACCCTGGACGACTGGATGCTCGCCGGAATCGCCGTGGCCGCGGGCCTCATCGCGGCGTTCCTGTCGCGCATGCTGCTGCGCTGGCTCGGCAAGCACGCGCTGCGCACCAACTGGAGCGGCGACGACCTCATCGTCGCCGCCCTGCGAACCCTCGTACCCGCGGCGGCTGTTGCCGGCGGAATCGCGTCGGCGGCGGCGGTGCTCCCGCTGACCTCGTCGGTCGGGCACAACGTCAACCGGACCCTGACCGTGCTCCTGATCCTGGTCTCGACCATCGCCGCGGCCCGGTTCATCGCCGGCCTCGTCCGGTCACTGGCCCAGTCCCGGTCGGGCGTCGCCGGGTCGGCCACCATCTTCGTCAACATCACCCGGGTCGTGGTGCTGGCGATGGGCTTTCTCATCATGCTCCAGACGCTGGGCATCTCCATAGCCCCGCTGCTCACCGCCCTGGGCGTGGGCGGTCTTGCGGTCGCGCTGGCTCTCCAGGACACCCTCGCCAACCTCTTCGCGGGCGTGCACATCCTCGCCTCGAAGACGATCCAGCCCGGCGACTACATCCGCCTCAGCAGCGGTGAGGAGGGCTATGTCGTCGACATCAACTGGCGCAACACCACGGTCCGTCAGCTCTCCAACAACCTGGTCATCATCCCCAACGCCCAGCTCGCGGGCACCAACATGACCAACTTCAACCGCCCCGAGCAGCAGATGACGCTCCTCGTCCAGGTGGGCGTCGGCTACGACAGCGACCTGGACCACGTCGAGCGCGCGACCACCGAGGTCGTCGCCGAGGTGATGAGGGAGATCACCGGTGCCCTCCCCGACCACGAACCCGCGGTCCGCTTCCACACCTTCGGTGACTCCCGCATCAGTTTCACCGTGATCCTCGGCGTGGGCGAGTTCAGCGACCAGTACCGGATCAAGCACGAGTTCATCAAGCGCCTGCACAAGCGGTACCGGGAGGAAGGGATCCGGATCCCGGCGCCGACCCGGAGCGTGGCTTTGCACCCGGCGGGAGCGGCGCTGCCCGAGTCGGCGCTCATCGAGGCGGTCATGCCGCAGCAGGCGGGCATTCCGCAGCAGCGGGAGGGGAGCATCTCGGTGCAGCAGCCTCCTACGGCTTCTCGGGGCTGACCAGGTCGACGACGCTCGGGTGGGGGTGGCGGCTGGGCCATGAGGTTTCGCCCCCTCCGCCCCTTCCCGTCCCTTGTTCCTGGAGGGGGCTACCGCCCCCAGACCCCCGCTTCGGCCTGGACGGCCTCGTCCTCAAACGCCGGACAGGCTGAAAAGCTCCAGCTGGGCCAGCAGGAATTCAGCCCTCAGACCTTCGCGGAGCGGGGCGAACGCAGACCCCTGTCGAGCCCGGGTCGCTCAGGAGATATCTTGATGTCGAGCAATGTTGCAGACGTGGAGCGGAGCACCCGGTGACTGACTCGACCATCATTTACACGCACACTGACGAGGCCCCGGCCCTGGCGACGTATTCGTTCCTGCCGGTGGTCCAGGCGTACGCCTCGCAGGCGGGTGTCACTGTGGAGACCCGTGACATCTCGCTGGCCGGGCGCATCATCGCCCTCTTCCCCGAGTTCCTGGAGGAGGGTCAGCGCATCCCCGACGCGCTCGCGGAGCTCGGTGAGCTGGCGAAGACGCCCGGGGCGAACATCATCAAGCTGCCGAACGTCTCGGCCTCGGTCCCCCAGCTCAAGGCGGCGGTCGTCGAGCTGCAGGGGCAGGGCTACGCGCTTCCGGACTACCCGGAGGACCCGAAGTCGGACGAGGAGCGCGACATCCGCGCCCGTTACGACAAGGTCAAGGGCAGTGCCGTGAACCCGGTGCTGCGCGAGGGCAACTCCGACCGCCGCGCCCCCGCGTCGGTCAAGAACTACGCGAAGACCCACCCGCACCGCATGGGCAAGTGGTCGTCCGAGTCGAAGACGAACGTCGCGACCATGGGCGTCGACGACTTCCGCTCCACCGAGAAGTCCGCGGTGATCTCCACGCCGGGCTCGCTCCGTATCGAGCTGACCGGTGACGACGGCTCCACCACCGTGCTGCGTGAGTCCGTACCCGTGCTCGCGGACGAGGTCGTGGACGCGTCCGTCCTGCACGTCGCGCCACTGCGCGAGTTCCTCACGGCGCAGATCGCCCGCGCCAAGGCCGAGGGCGTGCTGTTCTCGGTGCACCTCAAGGCCACGATGATGAAGGTCTCGGACCCGATCATCTTCGGTCACGTCGTGCGTGCCTTCTTCCCGAAGACGTTCGCGAAGTACGGCGAGACCTTCGCCGCCGCCGGTCTGACCCCGAACGACGGTCTGGGCGGCATCTTCAAGGGCGTGGAGTCGCTGCCCGAGGCCGCCGAGATCAAGGCGTCCTTCGACGCCGAGCTCGCCGAGGGCCCGGAGCTGGCGATGGTCGACTCCGACAAGGGCATCACCAACCTGCACGTGCCGTCCGACGTGATCGTCGACGCGTCCATGCCGGCGATGATCCGCACCTCCGGCCACATGTGGGGGCCGGACGGCCAGGAACAGGACACCCTCGCGGTCCTGCCGGACAGCAGCTACTCCGGTGTCTACCAGGTCGTCCTCGACGACTGCCGCGCCAACGGCGCCTTCGACCCGGCCACGATGGGCACGGTCCCGAACGTCGGTCTGATGGCGCAGAAGGCCGAGGAGTACGGCAGCCACGACAAGACCTTCGAGATCGCGACCACCGGTACGGTCCGTCTCGTCGACGAGGCCGGGAACGTCGTCCTGGAGCAGACCGTCGCCGCCGGCGACATCTTCCGCGCCTGCCAGACCAAGGACGCCCCGATCAAGGACTGGGTGAAGCTGGCCGTCACCCGCGCCCGCGCCACCGGTGACCCGACGGTGTTCTGGCTGGACGAGACCCGCGCACACGACGCGGTGATCATCGAGAAGGTCAAGCGGTACCTTCCGGAGCACGACACCGAGGGCCTGGACATCCGCATCCTGTCTCCCCAGGAGGCGACCAAGCTCTCCGTGGAGCGCATCCGCCGCGGCGAGAACACGATCTCCGTCACCGGCAACGTCCTGCGCGACTACCTGACCGACCTGTTCCCGATCCTGGAGCTGGGCACCAGCGCCAAGATGCTGTCGATCGTCCCGTTGATGGCGGGTGGCGGCCTCTTCGAGACGGGCGCGGGCGGCTCCGCGCCGAAGCACGTGCAGCAGCTGGTCAAGGAGAACTACCTGCGCTGGGACAGCCTGGGCGAGTTCCTCGCGCTGGCGTCCAGCTTTGAGCACCTCGCGACGACCACGGGCAACGCACGCGCCCAGGTCCTCGCCGACACCCTCGACCGTGCGACGGCGACCTTCCTCAACGAGGACAAGTCGCCGACCCGCCGCGTCGGCGGCATCGACAACCGCGGCAGTCACTTCTTCCTGTCCCTGTACTGGGCGCAGGAGCTGGCGCAGCAGACGGACGACGCGGACCTCGCCAAGGTCTTCGGCCCGCTCGCCGAGACGCTGAGCGCGCAGGAGCAGACGATCGTCGACGAGCTGAACGCGGTCCAGGGCTCCCCCGCCGACATCGGCGGCTACTACCAGCCCGACCCCGCCAAGGCCGCCACGATCATGCGCCCGTCGGCCACCTGGAACGACACGCTCGCGACCCTCGCCTGACGCACCGTCCGCGGACCCCGGTCCGCGACCTGAGCCGCCCCGGCCGGATCCTTCCGGCCGGGGCGGTGCCGTTCCGGCACCCACGGGCCACACCCCGAAGCAAAGAGACGTCCTCCACGCAAGTGCGTCAGCTGCCGTACGGCGGCGCCGGCTCGGGTCCGAGCTGCGAAGCGCGCGTGAGCATGCGGGCAGGAAGACCGAGGAGGTCGCAGCCCAAGCCCACCTCGACTGCTCGAGTCCGGACTTGACGCCGGCCACGTCCGTGTAGCCGCCGAGCAACAGGCACGGGGCCTGGCGCACCGGTTCGGCGGACGGCGGCTGCGCTCCGGCACCGAGCAGGCGGCGCTCCTGACCGCGGAATCGTCGCGGTCAGGACAGCTGGACCCGCACCCTGCGCCGGGCGGCCGCCGCCACCGAGATGCCGATGAGTCCGGTGCCGACGACGGCCAGGGTGCGGTTCACGACACGGCCCCCGTGGTGGCCGCCGTTGCCGCCGTCGGTTCGGTCCGCAGGCCCGCGGTGACGGCCGCGGCCGGCCGGTCCGGGCCCGCCCCGATCCGGTCCGGCGTCAAGGTGCTGATCGACAGCCGCAGTTGGCGGGACCCGGTGCCGACGCCGTAGAAGTGGTGCACACGCGCCGATGCTGCGCCCGACCGGCACCAGCAGCGCGACGGCCGCCGCTCTCCCCGCCATTCCGGGATCGGTGCCCACGGCGGACATCCGCGCGACGCAGCTCACGCCGCTGGGCACGGGGCATTCCTGTCCGCACTGCGGCCGGCACCCGACCGTCGTCAACTTCCTGCTCGCCGACCACGAGTCCACCGCGGAGGCCGACACCGCCTACGACCGGGGCACGGCCGAACTTCCACCGCCCACCGGCTGAGCGGCCGGCATGGGAAAAGGGCCCCCACAGGCTCTCGCCCGCGAAGACCCTTCGCACCGTCGGGACGACAGGATTTGAACCTGCGACCCCTTGACCCCCAGTCAAGTGCGCTACCAAGCTGCGCCACGTCCCGATGCGTTTCACCCGGAGTCACCCCCGTGTTTACGCAGGTAGACCCTACCTCACGCGCGTGGCCGGACTCACACTGGCGGTCACCGTCCCGTCGCACAGGGGAGGGTCACGGGGCTGAGGCCGGGGAGCGACGATGTGCCGGGCGCCCCCCGGGGTTCAGTTCGTCAGGCGTTGGGGTCGAACGCGATCCCGTCAGGCTTCGCCAGGTCGAGGTGGTAGTTGAAGTTGCCGTCCTTGAGGCCGAAGACGGCGCTGCCGAAGTTGTAGGCGTTCAGCTTGTCGCGCAGACCGGCCGGGTAGCCGTCCCAGCCGACCAGGCGGGGGAACTGCCAGGTTTGCTGGTGGTTCTCCGGTGGCTCGTCGCCGGAGGTCGCGGGGCGGAAGCAGTGCGTGCTGATTCCGTCCTTGTGGTAGACGATCTTGGGGTGCGTTCCGTCCCAGCGGATCTGGTCGCTGCTGTAGGTGTTGAAGTCGCCGTGGGCGGAGGTGGAGACGTACTTGGCAACGTTGTCCTGCACCCACACGACGACGTGCTCCCAGTCGTTGCGGTGCCCGCCGAGGCTGCTGCCGGCCACCGCCTGATCCTTCTCGAAGTAGAGGCCGTACATGATCGCGCACCAGCCGTTGTTGCACTTCTCCCGCGAGTACCCGTTGGTGTTGGCCAGGTCCCATGAGTCGCGGCACGAGCCGTTGAGCGCACCGGCCGGGTTGAGGCCGGGGTTGATGGTCCCGTCGGGACCGATGGCGGGGGTCGGGTAGCAGCCGTCCGTGTCGTAGTCGTAGGCCGGCTGGAACGTCTGCTCCAGCCCGTTCGCGTTGGCCGGCAGGGCCGACGGCGGGTCGGCGAGGGCGATGCCCGGAAAGGCAACGACCAGCGCCACGGCGCTGCCGAAGATGAGGGAGACCTTGCCGATGCGCGACTTTACTTTCACTGCGTCCTCCTGATCGACCGCGGTGTGGGGGCAGTTCGGGGCGGTCTATTGGCATGCCCAGGTCATCCTTTCGGGGCGTGCCCGAAAACGCCAGAGTCAGGAGGTGTCCGAGTGATGAAAGGTCAGCCAATCCATGTCGACCGATCAGGCGGAAGAGGAGCCGGGGTCGCCCCGCAGCCGGCGTGAGTACGAGAACCGATGCGGCGAGCGCGGGCAGGCCGGGCGCTTGCGCCAACTCCCCCGGACATGGCCTTGGTTGAAGGACCACCGTTGACCGCGTCAAGACAGGCCGGTCAAAACAGACCGCGTCAAGACAGACCGCGCCGAGACAGGGCGTGTCGACGGACTCGGACCGGCTCACGCCATGCATCGTGCGCGAGCCCTGCCCTGCCCTGCCCGGTCACTTGCTGCCGCCGCGGTAAGGAACCGCGTGCTGCCCCCGGGACAGCGGTCGACCGCCCTCCTCGGCGCCCCCTAGAAGGCGTCGCTCCGTGGCTCCCAGCCTTCGTACGCCGCGGTCAGCAGGCCGAGTACCCCGCTCGCGGTGACCTCGCGGGGGTTGGGATACGCCGTCGTCGTGGCCTGTGCGGCGGCGACCGCCAAGTCGGCCTCCTTCAGGCCGAGTTCGGCGAGCGAGCAGGGAGCCCCGAGGTTTCCGGCCAGGTCGTGGAGGGCGCGGGGGACGTCGTCGGTGCCCAGGGCGCGGGACAGGGCGGCGATCGCGTCGGGGGCGGCGGACGCGTTGTACGCGAGAACGTACGGGAGGACCACCGTGTGGGTCTCGGCGTGCGGCAGGCCGAAGGTGCCGCCGAGTACATGGCACAGCTTGTGGTGCAGGCCCATGGTGGTGGCGCCGAGGCAGGCTCCGCAGAGCCAGGCGCCGTAGAGGGCGCGGCCACGCGCGTCGAGGTCGCCGGGGGCGGCGGCCACCCTGGGAAGGGCCCCTGCCATCGCCCGTACGCCCTCCTCGGCCATGAGGGAGACGAGGGGCGAGGCGTCGGGCGCGTACAGGGCTTCGGCGGCGTGCGCGAGCGCGTTGACTCCGCTGGTGACGCTGAGGGGGACGGGCAGCCCGAGGGTGAGTTCGGGGTCGTAGACGACGCTTCGGGGCTGGACGACGGCGTCACGTCCGGTGCGTTTGGCGCCGTGTTCGGTGAGGCCCCAGACGGGGGTCATCTCGGAGCCGGAGTAGGTGGAGGGCACGGCGATCAGCGGCAGTCCGGTGCGTAGCGCGATCGCCTTGCCGAGGCCGATCGAGGAGCCGCCGCCGACCGCGACACAGCCGTCGGCGCCGAGGGCCCGCGCCACCTCGACCGCCCGGTCGGCGACCGCCACGGGTACGTGCATACGGGCCTCGGCGTGCAGCCCCGCACAGGAGTCGCCCAGCGCGTCGGCGACCGCCCGCGCGACCTCCGAGCCCCGGCTCCCGCAGACCACGAGCACCCTGCGCAGTCCGAGCCGGGCGACCTCGCCCGGTGTCGCGCTCACCGCAGCGCCGGGCCGGAAGACGACCCGCCCGGGCCGGCTCTCGTAGGAGAAGTCGAGCGCGGTGGTCATGCCGCCTCCAGTACGAGGTCGAAGTGCGCGTACCGGAAGGGGTTCGGGACGCCGAACTTCCGTGCCAGGGACGGGTCGTCGGTCTCGGCGAAGTCCTGGATCAGGCTCTCCTTGACGGCGAACACCGCGTCGGAGTCCAGGTACGCGCTGCCCGCCACGAACATGTGCGTGGTGACCGGGTCGTGGCCCGCGGCCGAGGCGATGAAGTGGATGTGGGCAGGGCGGTAGGGATGGCGGTCGGTCGCTTTCAGGAGCTCGCCGACCGGGCCGTCCGTCGGGATCGGGTACGGGCTCGGTACGCAGGTGCGGAACCAGAAACGGCCTTCGACGTCCGCCGTGAAGAGCCCCCGTCCGTTGCCGGCCGGCTGGATGTCCGGCCGCTGCACGTCGTAGAAGCCCTCGGGGTCGGCCTGCCAGACGTCCAGAACGGCGCCGGGCAGCGGGGTGCCGTCCGCCGACAGCACCCGGCCGCTGACCACGCTCGGCTCGCCGCTGCCCACCAGGTCGATGTTCGCGCCGAGTTCACGGACCGGCGACTGGGTCATGTGGAAGGGGCCGAGGACGGTCGACTCGGTCGCACCAGGATCGCGGTGACCGTTGACGGTCTCCACGAGCATCGAGACGCCGAGCACGTCCGACAGGAGGATGAACTCCTGCCGGGTGTCCGTGCACATCTGCCCGGTCGCGGTGAGGAACCCGATGGCCCGTTCCCACTCCTGCATCGTCGGCTCCGTCTCGCGGACGAAGGCGTGGAGGTGGCGGGTGAGCGCGGTCAGCAGCTCGCGCAGCCGGGGGTCGGCGGTTCGCCGGAAGCTGTCGACGACCTCGTCGGTGAGATCGGTCGTGTATTCGGTGCTCATTTCACTCTCCTGGTCCCGTCAGGCATGTCCGAGGATCCGTCGCAGCGCCGCCGCCAGCAACTCCTCGGCGGCGTCGGAGGCCGCCGGGCGCCGGAAGGCGACAAATCCGTCAGGTCGTACGAGCAGGGCGCCGGCGTCGGCGATCTCGCTCAGCCGCGCCCAGTCCCCGTAAGGGTCCTCGTACTCCTGGCCGGGACCGATGACGACGGTGGCGACCGCGACGTCGAGCGCCCCGGCCGCGCGCAGCCAGCCCTCGCCGCCGATGCCCGTGACCAGGGTGAAGCGGCCCCGGCCGACCGTGTCGAGGGTGGACAGGGTGCGGGTCCCGGAGGTGATCCAGGCGTGCGGGAGCTTGGCGCCGGGGCGGGAGGAGGGCTGGTGGTGGAGCTCCGGGTCGCGCGCGAAGCCGGGATCCGCCGAGCCGTCGGGGACGATCGCGTCGGAGGCGTAGCGCTGGTTGAGGTCGACGCCGTGCGCGTTGAACTCGTACACCTTGAAGGCGATCGCCTCGCGCAGTGCCTGCCGTTGCTTGGCGGCTGCCTCGGTGGCGTCCTTGCGGGCGGCGATGTTGGCCCAGAGCTGTTCGGGGGTCTGCGGGGAGAGCCCGTCGAGGGCCTCGAAGATGGGGGCGGTCTCGCCGATGGACTTGTTGGCGCGGGTGACGATCTGTCTGCCGATCGGGGCGCGCTCGGCGGTGTACGTGTCGAGCAGCTTCGGTGCCGCCGTGCCGTCGAGGACCACCTTGAGCTTCCAGGCCAGGTTGTAGGCATCCTGGATCGAGGTGTTGGAGCCGAGGCCGTTGGACGGCGGGTGGCGGTGGGTGGCGTCGCCGGCGCAGAAGACGCGGCCGTTGGAGTACGTCTCGGCGTACATCTCGTTGACCGTCCACGCCGAGGACGACTTGATGGTCACCGGGATCTCGTCGTCGCCCACGAGCTGCCGGACGACCGACTCCGCGTACTCGGTGGTCAGGTCGGGGGCGCCCGCGGTGACGTCGTACCCCCAGACGATCATCCACTCGTTCCAGGGGCGGACGTTGCGCACCAGGCCCGCGCCGATGCCGCCGACGGTGGCGCCGGGGGCCAGCACCCAGTAGAGGGTGGAGGGCCGGTGCGCGGTGTACTGGGCCAGATCGGCGTCGAAGACGACGTTGATGCTGCCCGCGACACCCATCTGGCCGCCCATCGGCAGGCCCGCGTCCTCGGCCACCTTGGAGCGGCCGCCGTCGGCGCCGATCAGGTACTTGGCGCGGATCTCGTACGTGTCTCCGCGCAGCCGGTCGCGGACGGTGGCCGTCACCCCGTCGGCGTCCTGGGTGTGCGAGAGGTACTCGGTCTCGAAGCGCAAGGAGGTGCCGCGCGCGACCGCCGCGTTGACCAGTACCGGTTCCATCAGGTGCTGCGGCATGTCGCACATGCGGGTGGGGCTGGCGAGTTCGTGCGCGGCCTGGACGAGCGGGTCGTTGCCCCAGGAGCGGACCCGGCCCAGTTCCTCGCCGGCGAGGCTGGTGCAGAAGGTCGTGTTGCCCATCAGGTGCTGCGGGGTGGCCTGTGCGATGACGTCCCTCTCCACGCCGAGGTCGCGGAGCACTTCCATCGTGCGCTGGTTGGTGATGTGCGCGCGGGGGGTGTCGGAGAGGCGGGCGTAGCGGGTCGCGACGATGTTGGGTACGCCGTACGTGCTCAGGGCCAGCGCGGCCGCGGCACCCGCGGGGCCGCTCCCGATGATGAGTACTTCGGTCTCGACGGTCTGCACAGGAAGGCTCCTGAGGGTGTGAACGAGCACCTGCCACTCTTGATCATGCGGTGTGCGGTGGGGGTTCGGGTGTCTCATTGCGAGACATTCACGCTACCCGGGGCAGGGGCCGGGGCCCGGCAGTCGGGGTCGTGGTCGGGCCCGGCGTACATCATGGTTCGTAGCCGATGAATCCGTTCCGAGGGCGCTTCACAATTCGGTGGAATCGGAAGTCGGAAAATAAGAGGCCTGACAAATCAATTGTCGGGCCCCCTCGATATATTCACTTCCGGCAGCTTGTAGCGGAGTGCGGAATTCCCCTACTTTCGGAGAACCCCCACAAGGAGGAATTCTCCGTGAGCATCACAAGACGAACTCTTCTCGGTACTGCGCTCGCCGCCACGGCGGGAGTCGGTACAGGCGCATTCCAGCAGGCGGTCGCCGCGCCGGCCGCGAGCCCGCCGGGCGACGTCGTCGGCAAGATATCCGTCGGTTATCAGGGCTGGTTCGCCTGTAAAGGCGACGGCGCCCCGATCGACGGCTGGTGGCACTGGAGCCAGGACATGAGCCGTCCGCCGTCGTTGTCCAACACGACCATCAAGTCGTGGCCCGACATGCGCGAGTACAGTCGCGGGTTCGCCACCGACTATCCGAATTTGACCGGCGGCGCGGCCGCGACCCTGTTCACCTCGTGGGACCAGCAGACGGTCGACACGCACTTCCGCTGGATGCGGGAGAACGCGATCGACACCGCCGCGCTGCAACGGTTCAACCCGTTCGGCTCGGAAGGTCCGACGCGGGACGCGATGGCGCAGAAGGTGCGGCAGGCCGCGGAGGCCAACGGCCGCAAGTTCTACATCATGTACGACGTCACGAGCTGGACGTCCATGCAGTCCCAGATCAAGGAGGACTGGACGTCGAAGATGCAGGCGCATACGTCGTCGGGTTCCTATGCGCGGCAGAACGGAAAGCCGGTCGTGTGTATTTGGGGCTTCGGCTTCAACGACTCGGGGCGCCCCTTCGAGCCGGCTCCCTGTCTGGACGTCGTCAACTGGTTCAAGGCCCAGGGCTGTTACGTCATCGGAGGCGTGCCCACGCACTGGCGCACCGGCACCGAGGACTCGCGCGCCGGGTTCTCGGACGTGTATCACGCGTTCAACATGATCTCGCCGTGGATGGTGGGCCGGATCTCCAGCGCCGCCCAGTCCGACCAGTTCTTCACCAGCGTCAACACACCCGACCAGGCGGACTGCAACGCCCATGGCATCGACTACCAGCCGTGTGTGATGCCGGGCGACCTCCAGGAACGCCATCGCGCGCATGGCGACTTCATGTGGCGGCAGTTCTACAACATGGTCCGCGTCGGCGCGCAGGGCATCTACATCTCGATGTATGACGAGTTCAACGAGGGCAACCAGATCGCCAAGACCGCCGAGACCGGCGCCTCCGTACCCGCCGGTTCGGGCATCTGGGCCCTGGACGAGGACGGCACGCGCTGCTCCGCGGACTACTACCTGCGGCTGACGGGCGACGGCGGCCGCATGTTGAAGCAGGAGATCGGGCTGACCGCCACACGGCCCACAGCGCCAACCCTGTGAGCGTGAGCCTCGGACACCCTGTGCCCAGGAGCCTCAGGCACCCTGTGGCCCGGAGCCTCAGGCACGGTCCCGGCCGCGCAGCCGGGGCGTGAACGCGGCATGGAACAGCGTGGAGGCCGCTCCCACCGCGGCGGCCTCCGCGCTGAGCACGGAGCGTTCCACCTCGACACGGCGCAGCCGGCGCGCGGTGGGAAAGTCGTTGACCGCGCGGCCGATCTCGTCGAGGTAGAACTCCGCGACGTCGTCGGTGAAGAACGGGCCGCCGAGCACGATCAGGTCGATGTCGAGCAGGTCGACGAGCCCGAGTGCGCCACCGCCGACCGCCCGTGCCACCTCCCGTACCGCGCTGACCGCGGCGGGGTCGCCGGCGGCTGCCGCCCGTCCCACGGCTCGGTAGGCGGCGGTGCTGCCGCCGCCGCCCGGCACCTGCAGACCGAGCCTGGCGGCGAAGTCCCGTACGGACACGGGTGGGTTGCACTCCGGCAGCAGCTCCGGACGGCCGTCGGCCGCGATCCGCCCCAGCGCGATCGCGCACAGCTGCCCGAACTCGCCCGCGTTGGCGCTCACCCCGCGGTAGAGGTCGCCGTTGAGGTACAGCCCGGAGCCGACGCCTGTGCCCAGATACAGGTAGGCGAAGTCCCTGGCCCTGCGGTCACGTCCGATCCACCGCTCCCCTGCCGCCGCCGCGAGCGAGTCCTTCTCGATGAGCACCCGGCAAGGGAAGTGGTCCTTGAGGAGGTACAGCAGCGGCAGATCGTCCCAGGCCGTCATGAGTGGCGGGTTGAGTACGGTGCCGGAGGCGATGTCCACCGGCCCCGGTACGGCCACGCCCACGCCGAGCAGACCGTCCTCGCGGACCGCGCCCTGCGCCTTCTCCAGGGTTTCGTGGCCCAGCGCGACGACCTGGGCGACGAACTCGCCGGGGTCGATGTCGGCACTGACCGGTCTCGTACAGGTACAGACGATCGCGCCGTCGAGGTCGATGACCACGGCCGTGAGCAACTCGGGGTCGATGTGCAGGCCGAGGGCGTGCGCGGCGGTACCGCAGAGCCTGACCGGGGTGCGCGGCTTGCCGGAGGTGGCGCGCCGTTGGGCGTCCTCGACCAGGATGCCGCGGTCCAGGAGGGAGCGGGCGATCCGGGAGACCGACTGCTGGGTGAGGCCGGTGCGGTGGGCTATCTCGCCGCGGGTGATGCTGCCGGAGAGGCGTACGGACTCGATGACCACACACTCGTTGAAGGAGCCCAGGTCGATCTGGTTGACGCCCCTGAACGAGGCCGGGTGGGAGGGGAGTTCGCCCCGGTGCGGTGCGCGCAGGTGCTCGGCGACGTTCTCGCGCAGCCAGTGGACGGGTTCCGTGGGCGTCCGGTGGGTGGTCCGTCGCAGGGCGGCGACCAGGTCGAGGTACACGCGCCGGGAGGACTCGGGGTGGCTGGTGCTGTCCAGCGCGATCATGGCGCGCAGGAAGCCGCGCCAAGTGGTTCTGGCCGGCAGGTCGTGGAAGGTGACGGGCGAATGGGCCCCGCGGTGCTCCTGCGCGGGCCGGGGGGCTCCGCTCTCCCACAGCACGATGGAGTGCAGCGCGATGTCCGGGTGGTGCTCGGCCGCGGCGGTCAGGTACGCGAGCAACGTCCGGTCGGCGTCGCCGCCGGGGTCCGCTCCGGAGGCGGTGGTGGTCGCGGCACGGAGCGTGGACAGCGCCTGGTCCACGCCCTCCAGGACGTCCTCGCCGATCACCGTCGCGGCCGGGGCGGCCCGGGGTGCCTGGGGCCGGGTGCCCGCGAGGAGGACGGCGCGCGTTTGGTCGACGTACAGGCCCATGACCCAGATGTCGGCCCCGGGCAGGGGCGGCCGGGTCGGCACATACGGCGCGGGTGACTCGTCGGGCGGTAGTTGCCAGCGGCGGCGGATCGAGGCCACCGTCGCGTGGGAGAGGCCGAGTTCGCGGGCGATGGCCCGGCTGGCGCCGCTGCCGCCGGGGGCCAGCAGGGCGCGGGTGATGACCTCGGCCTCGTCGACCGTCGCGGGCCTGCCGGTGCGCGGGCGCTGGCGCAGGCCGGGCAGTCCCGCGCTGTGCCAGCGGTGGCGCCAGCTCCCGACGGTCTGCCGTGACACCCCGAGGCGGCGGGCGATGTCGGCGTCGCGGAGTCCTTCCGAGGCGAGCAGGACGACATGGGCGCGGGTGGCGAGCGGGCCCTCGCTGCCGGCCCAGCCGCGCAGCACGGCAAGGGTTTCGGGCGCGAGGCCCACGTCGGGGTGTGGTTCAGGCACCGCTGCTGTCCTCCTGGCGTCGGCCGGCTCGCAGGAGCCGCAGCGTGCGGATCTGGAACGGTCGCAGGGTGAGCGGGACACGGCCGTGGAGATGGGGGCGGGGTGTGGGGTGCTCCTCCAGGAGGTCGGTCTCGTGGACCGCCTCGATGGCGAAGTCCGCGGAGAGCACTGCGCGGGTTCGGCCGCCGCGGGCTTCGTAGAGCCGTACGACGACGTCGCCGCTGCGGTCGTCGGCCAGTTTCACGGTCTCCACGACGACATCGGGGTGGTCGACATGGACGAGCGGTCTCTGCGGGCCGGTGGCCGGGCCCGGGCGGAGCGGGAGGTTGACGGCGTATCCCTCGGTGATGGCGTCGCCGAGGGTGGCGCCGGGGCGCAGGGTGTGCCGGAAGCGGTGGAGGCCGCGGTCGGCGTGCGGGTCGGGGCCGTTCGGGGCGTGCAGCAGCGTGTGCCGTACGACGGTGGTGGTGCCGCCGCCGTCGCGGGTGTGCCGGGTGACGTCGTGGCCGTAGGTGGAGTCGGTGGCCAGGGCCACGCCCCAGCGGTGCTCTCCGACGTGGACCCAGCGGTGGGCGGCGAACTCCGGGGAGCTCCCGTCGGCGCTCTCGTGCGTGGGACGGGCGACGTGCCCGAACTGCACGTCGGCATGGCCGAGTTCGGCGTGCACGTCGAGCGGCCAGGCCAGTTTGAGGACGGTGTCCCGCTCGCGCCAGTCGACTTCGGTGTCGACTGTCAGGGCGTGGCTTCCGGAGGTCAGGGTCAGGTCCTGGACGAACGTCGAGCGTCCCGTGCCGCGTCGCACGCGCACGGTCGCCAACAGGGGCCCGCACGCATGCAGTTCGACCTGATCGGCTTCGAGCAGGTCCCGACCCTGTTCGCCGCGCAGGAGTTGGAGGAGGTTGCCCGCACCGTCGGGGGCGAGGGTCTCACGTCCGGTGATCAGGTCGACGGCCGAGCGGACGAGACCCGCCGCGTCCACCCGCACCCTCAACAGGCCGTTGTCCAGGATGTGTTGGCCGTCGACCGTGGTGTGCGCGGTCACGCGTGCGGTGCCGTCGAGGGGAAGGCCGGTGGGTCCGGCGCCGAGTGCGGGTGCGTCGGCGAGTACGGCGAGACGCCCGTCGGGCAGGACCTGAGCCGTGTCGGATGCCTGGCCGGTGCCCGCGGCGAGGATGACGACCTCGCGGCGGGGGTGCGGCGCGGCGTTCCAGACACCGGCGCCGTCGGGTTCGCCGACGGCGCGTCGCACCAGGCGGGTGAGCCGGCGGTGCAGATCGCGGTGCTCGTGTTCGGCGTCCTCGTGGACCCAGGCGATGGAGCTGCCCGACAGAATGCGCCGGCTCTGCTGGAGCAGTACGCGCCGCCACAGGGCGTCGAGTTCGTCGTACGGGTAGGGGACGCCGTGGCGCACGGCGACGGTCGTCGACCACAGTTCCGCCTCGTGCAGCAGGACTTCGCTGCGGCGGTTGCCTTGCTTGGTGCGGGCCTGGCCGGTGTACCTGCCGCGCTGCGGGGCGAGGTCGAGCCCGCCCCGCCGGACGGGCGGGTGCGGGTACTCCTCCCGTGCCTCACGGAAGAACTGCGCCGGGTGGCGCATGGCGACGCGCGGTGACCCGTCCAGGTCGGCGAGCCTGCGGGCTCGCTCCAAAGTGCCGCGGCCTGGTCCCTCGGTCGCGCGGCCGAGGGGCAGCAGGGAGCGGGTGGTGGTCGTCCCGGAGTCGGTCTCGGGGCCGGTGAGCGCCGCGGTGTCGGGCGCGAGGTGGGTGAACAGCGTGGTGCCGTCGATGCCCTCCCAGCGGAAGGTGTGGTGGGGTGGCGCCGCCTGGTGGCCGGCGGCAGGGCGCCTCGTCAGGAGCCAGCGCGCGCCCGCGAGCGCGGCGATCTGCGGAAAGGCGGCCGAGGCGCCCCTCGCTCCGGGCAGCCAGGCGCCTTCGCTGTCCGCGCCGAGTTCGTCGCGGAAGAAGCGGCGGCCGAGGACGAACTGGCGCACCAGGGCTTCGCCGCCCGCCAGTTCGAGGTCCGGCTCGACCCAAGTGCCGCCCACGGGGATCCAGTTGCCGTCGGCGACGGCCTTGCGCAGCCGCTCGAAGACGTGCGGCTGCTGGTCCCGCATCCAGGCGTAGTGCTGGGCCGACGCGGCCCCGACGACGAGTTCCGGGTACTCCTCGGCGAGGGTGACCAGCGTGCTGAAGGTGCGGGCACAGCCACGGACCGTCTCGCGCAGCGGCCGCAGGCCCCCGGGGTCGAGAGGGGCGTACCCGACGCCCGCGAACGTGTGCGCCGACGCGTGGGCGCGCTCCGCGAGTGCCGGCGCGAGGACACGGCGGGCCGCCGCGGCGGTGCGGGCGACGGCGCAGGGGTCGACGGCGTCGACCGCCTGCTCCAGGGCGATCCGTATCCGGTGGCGGCGCGGAAGTTCGGCGGGCAGGGCGCGCATGAGGCCGTCGAGCGTCTCCATGTCGTGCAGCAGGTGCCATACGTCGTCATCGCGGACGGCGAGATCGGCGCGCCGGAACCGGTACAGGGGCGCGTCCCCGGCGGTGACCGGGTCGCCGTAGCGGACGCCGCTGCCGGTGGCCGCGTCGATGAACGGGTTGGCGGCGGCTTCGAGAAGGAGGCGGACGGGTTCGCCGCCACGGGCGGAGGCCGTGACGGGGACGGCGCCGGTGTGCGCGTGCAGGCCGTGCAGCGGGATTCCGTGTTCGTCGTGGACAAGGGCTTCGGCCTGACAGCCGCCGGTGGGGCCGCGGTCGCCGCCGAGGTCGATGAGGGCTTCGACGCGGCGACCCGCCCACCGCGCCGGAACGCTCGCGCCGACGCGGAACCAGCTCGTCGACCACGGGCTGCCCCAGGGCTCCCCCACCGTGAACGGCGCGTACTCGGCGCGCAGCGCGACGCCCACGGGCACCGGTTCTCCGGGAATGTGCCAGGCGCCGATGTCCATGGGCAGCCGCTGCGGATACAACGCGGGGCGGAGCCGTTCGCTGAGGAATGCGGCTATGCGCTCTTCGCCGGACTTACTCCGGTCATGCATCGAAAGCCCTTCCTGTCCAGCCAGTAACCGCCATGTAAAACCATGTGTGTTATCAAGTCAACGCCTCTCACTCGTTCCTTCTTCTTGCAGATCGCAACGTAACTGCGGGAAATTGTCAGGGGAATTCAGAACCGCGAAAGGACGTTCGCGTCAATTAACTGGAATGACAATCCGGGCGCGTGTGAAGGCGGCAGGAGGTGCCTGCCGCCGTCGGTCGGGAGCTACTGCTCCACGCGCTCGGGCCGCTCGCACGTCGTGTTCACCGGCAGGGACCGTCCGCCGTGGGCGGCGTCCAGCAGGGTGAGCATCACGTCCAGTACGTGGTGGGCGAGTTGGGCCGACGCGCGGTGCGGACGCCCGGTGGCGATCGCCTCGGCGAGGTCACCAAGTCCCGTGCCACGTCCGGCTGTCGGGTATCCGGCCGAGACGGGGAGGGGTTCCCAGCCGCCGCCGCGGTGGAGTTCGACGAGCCCTTCGAAATTGTTGGGGTCGGGGACGGAGAGCGAGCCCTCGGTGCCGTGGACCTCTATGCGGGGCAGCCGGGCGGCGCGGACGTCGAAGCTCATGACGAGGGTGGACAGGGCGCCTCCGGCATGTTCCAGGATGCCGGTGATGTGGGTGTCGACCTCCACCGGGAAGCGTGTTCCCGCCCGCGGACCGCTGCCGATCTCGCGTTCGGCGCGGGGCCGGGACGCGGCGCCGGTGACGCGTACGACGGGGCCGAGCAGGTGCACGAGGGCCGAGAGGTAATAGGGGCCCATGTCGAGAAGGGGTCCGCCGCCCGGCCGGTAGTAGAACTCGGGGTCGGGGTGCCAGGGTTCGGGCCCGGCCGAGGCCATGAACGCGGTGGCCGCGACCGGCCTGCCGATGAGTCCGTCGTCGACGGCCTTGCGGGCGGTCTGGGTGCCGGTGCCGAGGACGGTGTCCGGCGCGCAGCCCACCCGCAGTCCGGCGGCCCGGGCGGCGGCGAGCACCGACTCGGCCTCCTCGCGGGTCGCCGCCAGGGGTTTCTCGCCGTAGACGTGCTTGCCCATCGACAGCGCGACGAGGGCGACTCCCGCGTGGGCCGCGGGGATCGTGAGGTTGAGGACGGCTTCCACGTCGTCCCCGGTCACGAGGTCGACGACGGACGCGGCGACCCGCACGTCGCCCGATGCCCGGACAGCCGCTTCCTTCGCGCGGTCGAGGTCGAGGTCGGTGACGGCGGTGAGCCGTACGCTGTCGAGGCGGGCCAGCGTGTCCAGGTAGGCCCCGCTGATCTTGCCCGCGCCGACCATGCCGATCCTCAGCGGCTCGCCCACAGCAGTCCCCTCTCGGTGAGCGCCCGCACCTCGGGCACGTCGAAGTCGTCCGGCTTGTGGCCGACGGTGGACACGAACACCCGGCCCGCGCCCCAGTTCCTGGTCCACACGGCGGGCATGACGACGGCTCGGTCCCGTCCCTCGCCGGGCTCGAACGTCGTCGTCGCCAGTACGTCGATCAGCGGGTCGGTGGCCACCCAGTACTGCTCGGTGTGGACGCGGAAGTCACTCAGGCCGTGGACGACGGGGTGGTCGGCGCGCTCGGGCACCAGGTGCACGTCGTGGTCGTGGAAGCCGGGCGGGTGCATCAGGAACTGCCCGCCGGTCAGGAGCTGGTAGCCGACGTCGGCGCGGAAGGAGTCGACGATGCCGCCGTGCCAGCCCGCGAGGCCGGTACCCGCGCGCACGGCGGCGACGAGGCCGTCGCTCTGCTCACGCGTGATCTCGCCCATGGTCCAGCACTGCACGATCAGGTCGGTGGTCGCGAGAAGGTCCGCGTCCTCGTAGACGTCGAGGGACTCGGAGGTCTCGACGGCGTAGCCCTGGTCCTTGAGGAACGGCAGGAACAGGTCGGTGATGGTGAGCGGCTGATGGCCCTCCCAGCCGCCCCGGACCACGAGCGCCCGTCGCGGTGCGTTGTTCGCGGGTACTCGTCGCAGTGCGTCTGTCACGGTCGTTGTACGCTCCCGTCGGTGTTGCGCAGCAGGGCCCAGCGGTCATGTTCCAGCGGTTCCGGCACGGGGTGGCGGCGGGCCGCCACCTCGTCGAAGTCGACACCGTGGCCGGGGACTTCGGGCGGCACGAGGAAACCGTCGCGTGCGAGGACCGTGCCGGGGAAGACCTCGGCGACAGCCGGTCCGAAAGTCGCCGCCTCCTGCACCCCGAAGGCGTGACTGGAGACGTCCAGGGCGAGGGTCGCCGCCTGGGCGACGGGACTGACGTCGGCGGGCCCGTGCGGGGCGAGCCGTACACCGCGCAGCTCGCACAGTGCGGCGATCTTGCGGGCGGGGGTGAGTCCGCCGAGCGTCGGGACGCGCAGCCTCGCGAAGTCGATGTCGGGTCCGCCGAGGAGTGCCGTGAACTGGGCGCTGTCGCTGAAGAGTTCACCGACCGCGAGCGGGACCGGGGAGGCCGCGTGCAGGCGGGCGAAGTGCCCGGCGTCCTCAGGGGCGAGGAGGTCCTCGACGAAGTAGAGGCCGGCGTCCTCGACGCGCCGGAGGAAGTCCCGTGCCTGCCGCGGATCGAGCCGTTCGTGCACGTCGTGCAGCAACTCGACCTCGTCGCCGACGAGTTCGCGCACCCGGGTGAGGATCTTCGGAACGGTCCTCACATACGCGGCCGAGTCCCAGGGGACGCGCCGGGCCCGTACGGCGGCCGGATCGACGGCCGCTCCCCCGGCGCCGTAGGTGTCCGCGCCGGGTACGGCCGCCTGGACGCGGACGTGCCGGTACCCGCGCTCCCGGGCCGCGGCCACCTGGTCGGCGATCTCCCGCTCGTCGGCACCGTCGACGTGCGTGTAGGCCTCGGCGCCGGCGCGTACCCGGCCGCCGAACAGCGAGTACAGGGGCGCCCCGAGACGCTTGGCCTTGAGGTCCCACAGGGCGACGTCGACACCGCCGAGAGCGTTCCCCGTGACCGAACCTCCGCGCCAGTAGGCGCTGTTGAGGAGCAACCGGTGGATGTCCTCGATGTCGTCGGGGTCCCGTCCGATGAGCAGCGGGGCGAGGTAGTCGTCGAGGACGGAGCGGACGGCGAGGGTGCGCTGCGGATCGCTGGCGCAGCCAAGGCCATAGAGCCCCGGCTCGTTGGTCTCGACCCGTACGACGAGGTGCGGGCAGCCGTGCGGGGCGGTGAGGAACGTGACGACGGCGGTGATGCGGATCTTCGCGCCGCGTTCCTCGACCCAGGGAGCCGGGGCGAGGACGGGAGTCAGGACGGGCGTGCGGGCAACAGGCTGAGCCATGCGAACTCCCGCGTACAGATAGCAGAATGACGTACTGCCATCCGAACGTACGAAGCGCCCCGTGGGTTTGTCAACGGGCCTGTCAAATATGACATCGAGGTGGCCGGAACGCCATCCCCCGGGGGCGTAAAGGACCTCTCAGCGCTGCCCGATCCGCTTCAGGAGAGTCCGCAGGGAGTGCGCCGCCTCGGTCACGGCCTGCGCCACCTCCTCCATGCGCGCGTCGTCCATCCTGCTGCGGGGCGCCGAGCAGCTGATCGCGTCACCGCCGTCCGGGGTGACTCCGAGCGCGACGGCCACGCACCGGATGTCCACCGCGTTCTCGCCGTCGTCCACGGCCCAGCCGCGCAGCCGGGTCCGGGCGAGCTGTCCGAGCAGGGCGTCCGGCTCGACGACCGTGTCCGGGGTCAGCCGCTCCAGTGGCCAGTCGAGCCGGCGCTGCACCTCGGCCGGGTCGTACTGGCAGAGCACCGCCTTACCCAGGGCGGTGGCGTGCGCGGGGAGTCTGCGACCGACCGCCGAGTACATCCGCAGGGCGTGCCGGGACTCGCGTTTGGCCAGGTAGACGATGTTCGTGCCGTCGAGTCTGCCGAGGTGGACGGCCTCCCCCGTCTCCTCGGCGAGGGCGTCGAGGACGGGCCCCGCGAGGCTCGTGACGTCGTCGCCCTCCAGGTAGGCGGTGCCGGTCAGCAGTGCCTTGAGACCGAGGCTGTAGCGGGTGCCGGAGGCGTCGACGTCCACCCAGCGGCGCGCCTCCATCGTGCGCAGGATCGCATGCAGGCTGCTCTTGGGCACCGACATGGCGCCGGCCATCTCGGCGAGCGAGAGCCTGGCGCCGTCCTGCCCCAGGAGCTCGAGCACTTCGAGCACCCGAGCGGCGGACTTGACCTCTTCGACCTTGCGCCCGCGCGCTGTCGCTGTCACCGATTCCACTGGCCCTCCGCCTCCCCGCCCCGGCGCCCCTCGGCTGACCGGTCAACACCTCATCGCGGCATGCATCTTGACGCTATATCACAACGACTCTAAGTTCAGTCACTCCAACGCCATTCGGCCTTCTGAACGGTAGACCACCCTAGGTAGGGGCCCATGCGGATACCTGTTGCACGAAAAGCCCGGCTTCTCGCGGCGGCCGTGGCCACGGCGCTCTCGCTCACCTCCCTCACGGCCTGCGGCGGCTCCTCCGGCTCGGGGGACTCGAAGTCGCTGGAGATGTGGACGTTCAAGCAGTCCCATGTGGGCGCGCTGCGGGCTGCCGCCAAGGAGTTCGAGAAGGAGACCGGCATCTCGGTCACCGTCGAGGCCTACACGCCCGACGACGCGTACACGACCAAGATCCAGAGTGCGGCGAAGACCGGTGACCTGCCGGATCTGCTGGAGGTGCACTCCGATGGTGGTGACCGCGTCCTCGGCGCCGCCGGGATCCTGTCGGACATCAGCTCCGACTTCAAGGGCGAGTGGTCCGACCGTATTCAGCCGGCCGTGCAGGACTCCGGGCTCGTCACGGACCTGATCTACCAGAACTCCCTGAACAAGGAGTCCAAGGAGAAGGGCATCGAGAACGGCGCCCGCTACAGCGTGCCCCTCACGATCGGCACCTTCGGCATCGTCTACGCCAACAAGAAGATGCTCGCCGACGCCGGCATCACCAAGGCGCCCGCGAACTGGGCGGAGTTCCTCGACGCGCTCAAGGCGACCAAGGCGCAGGACCCGAAGAACGGCGGCCTCTCACTGGGCCTGAAGGTGCAGGCCACGGGGCTCACCTGGGTACTCCAGCCGCTGGCTTTCGCCCAGTTGGGGCAGCAGGACTACGAGAAGCTGTGGGGCAAGGACGGGGCCACCGACTTCGGCTCCCCCAACGGCGTCAAGGTCCTGTCGATGTACGACCAGATCACCCCGTACTGGATGCCCGGCACCCAGACCCTGACGATCGACCAGGCCGACCAGGCGTTCGCGCAGGGCAAGGCGGCCTTCGCCGTTGGCGGCACGTTCACGCTCGCGTTCCTCAAGCAGAACGGTGTGAACCCCGACGACGTACTCGCCTTCGGGCTGCCCGCTCCCGCGGACGGCGCCGTGCCCGACCGGGGCCTCGGCCCGCTCGCCCTGACGGGCGTCAGCGTGACCTCGACGAGCGAGCAGCCCGACAACGCCAAGAAGTGGATGGAGTTCCTCTCCCAGCAGGACGTCGCCACCCAGTTCGCCAAGGACTCCCTGGACCTGCCCGCCACCGAACTCGGCGCCGACTCCGACAAGGTCCTCGGCCCCACGCTCAGCGCCATGGTCGACAGCTTCGAGGGCACACCCGAGACGACGTACGACCCCAGTCGCGGCGACGAGTTCCGCCCGATCGGGTACGAGCAGGACGACGCGGGCACGATCCTCGCGGATCTGACGCCGCTCAACGAGTCGTCGCCCGAACAGACCGGTCAGAAGCTCAGCGACCTCATCCAGTCGTACTGGAAAGCGGCAGGCCAGTGACCACCGCTCCCCGTCGGACCGTGCCGAAGGCGGTGGGCAGGCGCGGCGGCACCCGCCCGGTGAGAACCGCGGCCCCTCCCCCGCCGTACCGCCGTTGGCGCGGGTACGAGGCCCTGTCCGGGTATCTGTTCGTCGCCCCGGCCGTGGTGCTCTTCGCGGTGATGGGCCTGTACACCGTGGGCTACGGCTTAGCGCTGTCCTTCGCCACCTGGAACGGCTTCTCGCCGAACTGGACCTGGGTCGGCCTCGACAACTACGCCGATCTGCTGTGGCGCGACCCGATCTACGCTCCCCGGGTGCGGCACGCCGCGCTCAACACCTTCTGGGTGATGCTCGCCGCGCCGGCCCTGACGGTCCTGGTGTCGTTTCCACTGGCCGTACTGCTCAACCAGGTCAAGCGGTTCCAGTCCGTGCTGCGGTCCGTGTACTTCCTGCCGTACGTCACCAGCGGCATCGCCGTCTTCTTCGCCTGGCAGTACATCCTGCAACCGGACGGCGCGGTCAACGCCCTGCTCGGCAGCGTCGGCCTGGGTTCGCTGGAGCAGCCGCAGGGCTGGCTCGGCAATCCTTCCACCGCCATGGCGACGATGATCGTTGTGATGGTCTGGGGGCACGTGCCGGTCGCGATGCTCCTGTATCTCACCGGACTTCAGGGCATCGACCGCAGTGTCCTGGAGGCGGCCCAGCTGGACGGCGCGGGGTGGTGGCGCACCAACCTGTCCGTCGTCTGGCCGCTGGTGCGCCCCATCACGGCGATCGTGGTGCTGCTGAACCTGCGCGAGTCCTTGCAGGGCTTCCAGCCCTTCCTGGTCATGACCCTCGGCGGACCGGGTGACCACACGAACGTCCTCGGCCTGGAGGCGTACCGCCTGGCGTTCCTCAAGAACCTCGCGCCCACGCTCGGCCTGGCCAGCGCGCTCGGCTGGCTCCTGTTCGCAGCCGCCCTCGTCCTGGCCCTGATCAACCTTCGAGCGCTGCGGAGCAGGACATGACAGCTATTTCCCTGGCCCGTTCCGGTGCCCGTACACCGGGCGGCGCCCGCAAGGTCGTGGCCCGCGCGGTCGTGGGCGTGCTGCTGGCCGCGTACGGCCTGGTCAGTGTCTATCCGTTCCTGTGGATGGTGTCGGCCGCCTTCAAGGACCAGATCGAGGTCGTACGCGGCGGGCATCTCATCCCCGACAACCCCACGTTCCAGACGCTCGCCGACACCTGGAGCGAGCTGCACTTCTTCGACTTCTTCCTCAACAGCCTGCTGGTGACCGGGTACACCGTGGTCCTCACCCTGGTGGTCTACGCGGCCGCCGGATACGCCTTCGCGGTCCTTCGTTTCCCGGGACGCGGATTCCTGCAGAAGCTCTTCATCTCCCTGCTGTTCGTGCCGGGGATCACGGTGATGCTGCCGATCGTGCTCCTGGAGAACAAGCTGGGCATCCTCGGCACGCACTGGGGGCTCGTCCTGCCGTTCGTCAACGGCGGTGCCCCGCTGTCGATCCTTCTCATGACCGGCGCGTTCCTGGCGGTGCCCGGCGAACTGCGGGACTCGGCCCGGGTGGACGGCGCGAGCGAGCTGCGGATCTTCACCAGGGTGTATCTGCCGCTCACCCAACCCGCCCTGATCACCGTGGCGTTGCTCACCGCCATCCCGACGTGGAACGAGTTCCTGCTCACCCGGGTGTCCCTGAACGATCCGTCGACGTACACGCTTCCCCTCGGTCTGCAGACGCTGTCCGCCGAGAACGTGCCGCACTACAACAACCTGATGGCGGGCGCCCTGATCGTCGTCATCCCGGTGATCCTGCTCTTCCTCAGCCTCCAGCGGTACTTCGTCAACGGGCTGGTCGGGGCGGTGAAGGGCTGATGCGCGTCCTGGTCACCGGGGCCGCGGGCCACATCGGGCAGCACGTCCTGGCCAAGCTGTTCGCGGCCTCGTACGACGTCGTGGCCACCGACCTCGTACCGTTCGAGGCGCCGTCGGCCGAGCGCGTGCACATCGGTGACCTCCAGGATCCCGACCTGGTACGCAAGGCGGTCGACGGGGTGGAGGCGGTCGTCCACCTGGGGGCGATACCGCACCCCAACACGGATGATCCCAGTGCCCTGTTCGCCACCAACTGCCTGACCGCGCATCGCGTCCTGGACGAGGCGGGCCGCGCGGGCGTCCGCCGGATCGTGGCCGCCTCCAGCCTGGCGGCGGTCGGGCTTGCCTGGTCGCCCGTCCCGGTCTCCCCCCTCTATGTGCCGCTGGACGAGGAACACCCCTTGCTCATCCGCGATCCCTACGGCTTGTCGAAGGCCGTCCTTGAGGAGACCGCCCGCAGCACGCACCGCCGCTGGGGCACGGACATCGTCTGTCTGCGCTTCCCGTTCACCGGCAGCGGGGAGCGGCTGCGCGGTCAGCTCGCCAGGGTCGCGGCCGACCCGGGAGCCCACCGGCACGACCTGTGGGGCTGGCTGCACACACGGGACGCGGCGGCCGTGGTGCACCAGGCCCTACGGGCGGACTTCACGGGCTGCCACGTACTCAACGTCGCCGCCGCCGACACCTCCTCGCCTCTTCCCTCGGCGGAGTTGATGGACCGCTACCACCCGGGCGTGCCGACCTTCTCGTCGCTGCCCGGCCGCACCTCCCTGTTCGACACGACGGCCTGCACCGAACTGCTCGGGTTCGTCCCGCGGTACGGCCGGCCCGGCAACCAAGGAGAGTGACATGAACGTTCCCCGGTACCCCGGCTCCCTGTCCCGAAGAGGGTTACTCGCGGGCGGAGCGGCCGTCGGCGCCGCCGCGCTCGCCGCCGGTACGGCACCCACCGCCTCGGCCTCCGCTCGCCCCAGGGGACTCTCCGCGAACGCGCACATCTTCTACTACCCCTGGTACGGATCCCCGAAGGTGAACGGCGAGTGGCGGCACTGGCAGCAGGGCGAGCTCACTCCGCCCGACAACATCAGTGCCAACTACTTCCCGGTGCTCGGCGCCTACGACTCCGGCGACCTGCGCGGGGCGGTCGCCCGGCACATGCGCTGGCTGCGACGGGCAGGCATCGGCGTGCTGGTCAGCAGCTGGTGGGGGCAGGGCAGTTACGAGGACCGGATGGCGCCCGTCGTCCTGGACGCGGCCGCCGCCGAGGGGATCCAGGTCGCCTGGCACATCGAGCCGTACCAGGGCCGGGACGCCGCGTCGGTGGTCGCGGACGTCCGCTATCTGACCGGCCTCTACGGCGATCACCCCGCCTTCCACCGCGCCGAAGCGTACGGCGGCCGGTGCGCGTACTACGTGTTCAACAGCCTGCTCACCGTCGACTGGTCGGCGCTGCACGAGGTCGACGACATCGCCATCGTCATGGCGCAGACCTGGGACCTCTCCCGCATCGGCGACTTCGGCGGCGTCTACACCTACGACGCCATCGCGACCGCCAACCGCCCCGACTGGACCGCGGTCGCCGCGTTCTGCGCCGAGCGCGGCATACCGTGGGCGCCATCGCTCGGCCCCGGCTATCTGGACGACCGGGCGGTCCCCGGCAACACGAGCCCCACCCTGGACCGCGCCGACGGCCGCATCTACGACCTGGAGTGGGAGTACGCGCTGGAGAGCGGCCACGGTGACGCCCCGCCGGACTGGGTGAGCATCACCTCGTTCAACGAGTGGCACGAGGGCACCCAGATCGAACCGGCGACGGCGCGTACGCCGGGCACCCTCGACTACCTCTCCTACGAGGGTGCCTACGGACGGCGGGGCGCACGCGCCGAGACGGCCTATCTGGACCGAACAGCCCAGTGGGTGGCCCGCTTCGAGGCCGCGCTGGCCGCCGGCCGCTGACGCCGGGTCACCGACACGGCGGCAGGGGCCACCCGTTGGAGCGGTGTCACCCGCTGACGGTGATGTTCGTCAGGCCCTTGCCGCCGCTGGAGGTGTTGGAGGGCGCCACGGTGTTCTTGGTAGCGCAGCCGCTGTTGTCGGTGACGTTGATGCCGTAGCCGGGCGCGGAGCCGAGCGTGAACTTGTTGCTGGTGAACTTGTTGCCGCAGCCGTAGGGGTCGTAGACGTTGTGGACCTGGAAACCGTCTGTGTACGGGGTGGACACGGTGTTCGCGTCGATGACGTAGTTGTCACCCTTGACGTCGATCGTGGAGTCGCCGGAGTTCTGGTTCTTCTCGCCGGTTCCGTCGAGGGTGTTGCCGCGGACCGTGCCGCCCTTGGTGCCTTCCTTGATGTCGATGCCTTCGGCGGCGACATTGGGGCCGATCTTGTTGTTGAGGACCTGGACGTAGTCGGAGGCGTCGACGCCGGTGGGGCCGGCGTACTGGTCCCAGTTGCTGTTCGCGGAACCGATGTAGACGCCTTCGCCGTACGAGGGCTGGGTGGTGCCGATGTCGTGGATGTTGGAGTTCTGGATGATCCCGTGGTCGCTGCCCGAGCGGAAGTGGACGGCTTCGTAGCCGATGTCGTGGACGTGCACATCGGTGAGGGTGGCGTACGGGGAGGCGTCCAGCACGATGCCCTTGACGGAGTCGTCGACGGTGATTCCCGTGACCTTCCAGTAGGGCGCGGAGCTGAGCCACAGGCCGTAGCCGTTGCCGCCGTTGGACTTCAGCACCGCCTTGCTGCTTCCGGTCAGCGTGATCGCGGAGGTCGAGGTGCCGTCTGCGGTGGCCTTGAACTGCCCCTCGTACACGCCGTCGGCGAGCTGAATGGTGTCGCCCGCCTTGGCGTCGGCCAGCGCCGCGGTGAGCTGCGCGGCGGTGGAGACACTGACCGTGCGGACGGCGGCGGCAGCCGAGGCGGACCCTGGCAAGGTCGCGAAGGCAAGCCCGCCCACTGCCGCGGCCGCAACCACCGAGAGGGTCAGAAAACGGCGGGTGCGCCGCCTGTGGCTGCCGGTGGGGTGGGGGAACGTATCCGCACGGGACTCTTGCATGGGGACGACTCCGGGGGACGTGGGGGGACTTGGCCAGGGGCGACCGACTCAAGCCGACGATTAGGAAACGTTCCTAACTTCGACCGGGGAACAGAGTGTTTGCCATGGTGAACCCGTGTCAAGGTCCCTGAGAGAGATCTTTGCAACGACTTCAACGCCGTGTATACGGTCGCGGGCACCGCCGAAGGCGCTCTCGGGCACCCGTCGTTCGACTCCGACGGCTCCGCGGGCACCCGGCGTTCGGCTCCGATGGCCTCGCCGACACCCGCCCTTCCACACCGACCGCCCCGCCGACACCCGCCCTTCCACACCGACCGCCCCGCCGACACCCTTCCACTCCGGCGGCCTCTCGGCGGTCGCAGATCAGGGGTGCCGATAGGCATCGACGATCCGGTCGATGACGGCTGCCGTGATGCGCACGTCGCTCGCCGAGAAGCCGCTCAGCGCCTCAGCGAGCCACTGCCCGCCCGTCGTCTCGGTGCGGGCCACCGCTTCTCGGCCATCTTCGGTGGGGGCGACCCGGCGTGCTCGCTGGTCGCCGGGTTCGCGGGTGGTTTCCACGAGGCCCAGTTCTTCCAGACGGCGGACCTCCCTGGTGACGTGCGGGGCTTTCACCATCAGCGCTTCCGCGAGTTCCCGCAGCAGCAAGGGCGACGGTGACGCCGAGAGCACTCGGAGCACGGCGAGCGAGGCGCGGTCGATGGTGACACCCGACTCTCGGCGCAGCCGCGCGTGGGTCTGATTGCCGCTCATGGCGTAGGACAGCGCGGACAGGGCCGTCTGCAGACTGCCCAGCGCCGTGCGGTCGGAGGGTTCGGTGAGTTCCACCCACCGATGATGCAACACGCACCGCTGCGCCCGTGGCCAGAAATATGCCCCCTACATGCAGCTCCCGATTGTCCGCCGCCGAGCGGAGCGCTAGCCTCCGCATGAGTCAACTTACTTACGGTAAGTAATGGCAAAGTCGTTGTGGCGTTCTCCCAGAGGAGTTGAGACATGCAGATCACCGTGGACACCGACAAATGCTGCGCAGCCGGCCAGTGCGTACTGGCGGCCCCCGAGGTCTTCGACCAGCGCGACGAGGACGGGATCGTCGTCGTCCTGGACCACCGGCCGTCGGCCGGGCTGCACGCCGCGGTCCAGGAGGCAGCCCACATCTGTCCTGCGGCGGCGATCACCCTCTCCTGACACCGATCCGACCACGCATACCCCCCACTCCGGAAGGAAAGCGATGACCGAGACCCCCACCGCACCGCCTGCCTACAGCACACCGCGCGCGCCTGGTTGCCCCTTCGACCCTCCCCCCGAGCGCGCCCGGCTGCTCGAGGAGGCGCCGGTGTCCCGCGTCAGCCTGTGGAACGGACAGATCGCCTGGCTGGTGACCCGCCACGCGGACCAGGTCACGTTGCTGCGCGACGAGCGGATCAGTTCGGACATCACACAATCCGGCTTCCCCTTCTCCAGCGCAGGCGCCCAGGCGCAGATCGCCGAGAGCCAGACGTTCATCTCCATGGATGATCCCCAGCACAGCGAGCAGCGGCGCCGGTTCACGGCGGACTTCACCGTCAAGCGCACCGAGTCGCTGCGGCCGCGTATCGGGGAAATCATCACGGAGCTGCTGGACGCCATGGAGAAGGCAGGACCGCCGGTCGATCTGGTCACCGCGTTCGCGCTGCCGCTCCCCTCGCTGGTGATCTGCGAACTGCTAGGCGTCCCGTACGAGGACCACGAGTTCTTCCAGCGCACCAGTGCCGTCCTGGTCAACACCCGGAGCACCCCGCAGGATGCCGTCGCCGCCACGCGGGAACTGCTCGACTACCTGGGCCACCTGGTCGAGGGCAAGGCCGACCGCCCGACCGACGATCTGCTCAGCCGCATGGCCACGCAGTACCTGCGGACCGGTGTCAGCACGCGTGAGGAGTGCGCCAAGCAGGCCTTGCTGTTGCTGGTGGCGGGTCATGAGACGACCGCCAACATGATCGCGCTCGGCACCGCCACGCTCCTCCAGTACCCCGATCAGCTGGCCGCGGTACGCGACGGAAGTCCGGCACGTGTCGCGGGGGCGGTGGAGGAACTGCTGCGGTACCTGACCGTCGTGCACCTGGGACGGCGCCGTGTGGCTCTGGAGGACATCTGGATCGACGGGCAGATCATCCGTGCGGGTGACGGCGTGATCTGCGCCGCCGAGATCGGTAACCGGGATCCTGAGATCTTCGAGGATCCCGACCGCTTGGATGTGGACAGGCCGCAGGCCCGTCGCCATCTCGCCTTCGGTACCGGGACCCACCAGTGCCTCGGCCAGAACCTCGCCCGGATGGAACTGCAACTCGCCTACCCCGCCCTGCTGCGGCGCTTCCCCGGACTGCGCATCGACCGGCCACTGGACGAGGTTCGCTTCCGTACCGACATGGGCGTCTACGGCGTCCACGAACTGCCCGTCGCCTGGTGAACGACCCGGGTGGCGGGGCCCGGAAGCCCCGCCACCCGGTCATGCCAGGCCCTCGGCGCACTGAGTGCGCTAGGGCAACAGGTTGATCTTGAACGTGGACGTCGTGTTCTTCACGTCCAGCGCGTTGTCGCTCAACTTCAGGTTGTGGAAGGTGACTTCACCGACGGCGGGCCCTTGGCCGGCCTCCGGCAACTCATTGGCCCACAGGCCGAACCCGGACTTCGCGTCGTAGGCGTCGCCGCTCTTGTGCGCGCCGGAGATCGTCACGTCCGTGAGGATGGTGTCCTTGATCGGGAACTGAGGCTGTCCTCCCACGTAGTTGGTCTGGAACATGATGCCGCTGTACGTCGGATCGACGATGTCGACGTTGTTGACGCGGATTCCCTGGAAGACCTTCGACGCGGAGAACATCCAGATGCCGGGGAAGGTCTGCGCTCCCCAGAAATGGCCGCCCGCGCGGACGATCGAGATGTTCTCCAGGGTCGTCGGTTCCGTCCCGAAGCCGTTCATCGGGTAACCGAAGTCCAGCGAACTGACGGTGATGCCGGAGTAGACCAGCGTGTCGGCGATGTGGATGTTGCGGAAGGTGTTGTTGAAGCCGCCGTAGACGGCGATACCCGCCGCGCGCCACGTCAGGATCGTCGTGAGGTTCTCGTAGAGGTTGTTCTTCTCGTCGGCCCCGCCGGCGTCGATCGCGGAGAACAGCGCGAAGCTGTCGTCGCCGGTGGCCCGCGCCTCGTTGTTGACGACGTGGTTGTCCGTGCTGCCGTTGGTCATGTTGACACCGTCGGCGAACATGTCGCGGATCCGCGAGTTCTTGATGGTGATGTTGTCGGTGTTGGCGCCCCAGTAGAGGCACACCATGTGTTCGTTCCAGATGTTGTCGATGGTGATGTCGGAGACGCCTGAGAAGTCGAACACCTTGCCCGGACCGTCGATGCGGGAGGTGTAGTTGCCGAAGTACGCGAAGTTCGCGAACGACGACCCCTTCGCGGTCCCGTCGGCTCGGAAGCCGATGTCGGTGTTCTCCTGCGAGGACGGTGCGCGGAAGCGCGTGAACCAGGGCCCGGCGCCGACGACCTTGACCGCCTTGCCGTACACCTGGAACTTGCTCGACGTCTCGTAGTCACCGGCGGGCAGATAGACGCCGACGAGCTTGCCGGTGGTGTCCATGCGCACCTTGTCGAGCGCGTTCTGCACGTCCTGGTGTGCGAATCCGGTCGGCACGACGTACGTCGCCGGGTCCGGGTTGGGGGTCGCCGTAACCTGCTCCAGGCTCACGAAGTCGATCGCGTAGGTGGAGGAGTTCGCGGCGTCCTTCTGGAGCCGGATCTTGCTGCCGGCCGGGACTGTCTGGCCGAGCAACAGGTTCGCCTCGTCGTAGATGTGCCGGGGCGCGCCCGAGCCCGGGGAGTTGCCGGGGCCGGCCTCCGCCCCGTACAGCCAGGCGTACTTGGACGTCAGGTCGATGGCCTTGAGGAACGTGCCGTTGACGTAGACGTTCAGCGTGGAGTTGGTGCCGCCGCCGGACGCGGAGTCCGGGATGGAGAAACGGGTCACCAGGGTGTTGGTGCTGGCCTTGGTGGTCCATTCCACGTAGTTGCCGGTGTTGTTGAGCGTGACGGCCTTGCGGCCCGAGGCCTCGCCGGCGATGTCGCCGACGGTGCGGTTGGGTCCGACCGTCTGGGCGCCGCCGCCCACGGTGCCGTCCTCGGCCTCGTAGTTGTCGAACGGCATGCTGGCGCCGCGGCCGACGAACAGCGACTGGCTGCTGGTGTTGTTGGCGCGCTTGACCTCCAGTTCGTTGGCGTCGGGGTCGATCACCGTCTTCACGGTGAACTTGCCGTTGCCCGCGGTCCAGGTGCCCAGGTTCACCGGGGCGGCGGTGGCGCCTGCCGCGATCGCACCGCTGTAGGCGCCGGTGAGGGTCTTCACCGTCGCGCCGGAGGCGTCGAGCACGGTGAGGGTGATGCCGTGGCTGCCTGTTGCGGTGGCCACCGTGCCCTGGTTCTTCAGGGTGGCGGAGAAGGTGACCGTGTCGCCCTCGCCGGGCGAGCTCGGCGACCAGCTGACGGGGGAGGCCACCAGGTCGGAGCTGGACACCGGCTTGACGACCAGGGCGGTGGGGCTGGTGTAGGAGTTGTTGGCCTCGTTCTGTTCGATGACCTTGTTGTCCGGGTCGGCGATCGCGCTGACCTGGTAGGTGCCGGCCTCGCGAGCGCCGATGTCGGCGGTGACCGTCGCCGAGGCGCCCACTGCGAGCGCGCCGACGGCTGCGGTGCCGACCTTGGTGCCGCCCAGCTGGAACTGGACGTCGGTGGCGGCCGACGCTTCCGTGCCCGCGTTGCGCACGGTCGCCGTCAGCTTCACGGCGTCGGACTCGACCGGACTGGCCGGGGCCGAGGTGATGCCGGTGACCTGGAGGTCCGGGTTCGGGGCGGGTGTGCCAAGGACCTGGAACTCGGCGACCTGTCCGGCGGGTGCCCCCGAGTTGGCGGTGAACACGAGCTGGACGTCCGCGATGCGGCCCGTGACAGCGATCCGCACCGTGTTGGCGCTCGTCGGGTTGAACGTGTAGTCCTGCGCGGCGACCAGGCTGGTGAACGCGGTGGCGTTCTGCTCCCGGCCGAGCACCTGGATCCGCTGGGTCCGCGTGGCCCAGGCGGCGTCCGGACTCAGCTTCAGGACAACGGTGTTGACGTCGGCGTTGGCGCCGAGCTTCACCGTCAGGCTGTTCGGGTAGCCCGCACCGCCCTCCCAGTACGTGCTGGTCTTGTCGTCGTTGGCGTTCGTCGCGACGAACGTGTAGACGGAGGACGACGCCGTGATGGCCTTGCCCACGGCGAGGTTCGCGTCATCGGTCGTGGAGCCGTTACGGGTGACGGTGTTGCTGTTGGCGGACTGGTTGCCCGCCGCGTCCTTCGCCCGCACGTAGTACGTCACCGTGGCCGACGCGGTCTGGGTGTCCGTGTAGGTCAAGACGGTGCCGGCGACACTCTGGCGCAGCGTGCCGTTGGCGTAGACGTCGTAGCCGGTGACCGCCACGTTGTCGGTGGACGCCTGCCAGGTGAGCTTGACCTGACCGCTGGTGGCCTCCGTGAAGGCCAGGCCGGCGGGTGCGGTCGGGGCCTGCACGTCGCCCGAATCTCCCGTGCGGGTCACCGTGTTGCTGTTGGCGGACTGGTTGCCCGCCGCGTCCTTGGCCCGCACGTAGTAGGCGACGGTCGCCGAGGCGGGCTGGGTGTCGGTATACGTCGTGGCGGCACCGTCCACCGAGGCGCGCAGCACGCCGTTGGCGTAGATGTCGTAGCCGGTGACGCCGACGTTGTCGGTGGCGGCCGTCCACGTCAACCTGATTTGCCCGGTGGCGGGTTGGGTGTAGGCCAGCGCGGTGGGCGCTGTGGGTGCCTGGGTGTCACCGGTGGTCGGCCCATAGACCTCCAACTCCGCGAGCTGGCCCGCGGGTTGACCCGTGTTGGCCGTGACGAGGACTCGGACGTAGCGCGTGGTGGTGGCGTTGAAGCTCAGGGTCTGCGACTGGTCGTTCGTCGCGTTGAAGGCGAGTGCCTGCGAGGCGGTGAGGTCGCTGAAGTCCGAACCGGTGGTGCTGCCCTGGAGCTTGAGGGTCTGGGTGCGCGCACCCCAGTTGGTCGGCAGCCGCAGCGTCACGCGGTCGACGCGTACGGATGCGCCGAGGTCGACCTGGACCCACTGCGGAAGAGCGTTGTTGCTGCTCTCCCAGTAGCTGGCCCGGTTGCCGTCGCCCGCGTTCGCCGCGATGTACGTCTGTGTCGAACTGCTCGCGGTGAACTGCTTGCCGGCGGCCAGGTTCCCGGAGGAGTCGGTCGCACCGTGGACCTCGAGTTCGGAGAGCTGCGCGGCCGCCCATCCGGTGTTCGCGGTGATGTTGACGCGCACGAAGCGGGTCTGGGTGGCCGGGAACGAGATGGTCACCGTGTTCGCGGCGCCCGGCGTGAAGGCGTACGACGCCGAGGTCTTGATGGTCTCGAAACTGGTGCCGTCAGCGCTGCCCTGCACGGCGAGCGTCTGGTTGCGGCTCTCCCAGGAACCGGGGAGCTTCAGGACCACCTCGTCCACGCGGACGCTGGTGCCGAGGTCGGTCTGGGCCCACTGGGGGAAGCTCGATCCCGAACTCTCCCAGTACGTGGCGGCGTTGCCGTCCGTGAGGTTGGCGGCTCCGTAGCCGGAATTGGAGCTGCTCGCGGTGGCGGTCTTGCCTGCGGCGAGGTTGGGTCCGCCGGCCGCGGTCGCGGTCGTGGTCAGCGCCGGGAGCCCTATGAGGGCCAGCGCGGTGGTCAGCAGAGCGGCCAGCAGGCGGCCTCTCCAACGATGTCTGTTCATGGTTCCCCTGCCCTTGAGCGGTGTCGTCACGGGGGACGCGGAAGACTCACAAGAGAGCGAGAATCGAGTTTTTGCGTTCAGTTATTGCAGATTTGCATGGTGATGTTGTTGAGTCCACAGTCTGTGCAGAGATAGTTGCTCACTGCTGTTGAGAAGGGCACAGCAGAACCGCGACAGACCGTGTCTGTCGCGGCAGTTGCTGCTTGTCGGCGTGGCCGCCGACCTCGATCGAAGGCGGCGCTAGACCTGGGCCGCCCGCTCGTCCGAGGGCCGGTCGGGGCCGTGATCCTCGAACTCGTGCTGGAGACGGTCCCCCTCGATGTCGAGGTCGGGGATGTAGGAGGCGAACCACTTCGGGTGGTACCAGATCTTCGCGCCGACGATCGCCATGACGGCGGGCACCAGGGTGAGCCGGACCACGAACGCGTCGAGGAGCACACCGACGGCGAAGCTGAAGCCGATGGCCTTGATGGTCGGGTCGTCGGTGAACATGAAGGCCACGAAGATGCTGAACATGATCAGTGCGGCAGCGGTCACCACGCGCGCCGACTGCCCGGTGCCGCGTTCCACGGCCTTGACGGCCTCACCGTTCTTGGTGAAGTCCTCCTTGATCCGGGAGACGACGAACACCTCGTAGTCGCTGGAGAGTCCGAAGATGATCGCGAGCATCAGCAGGGGCAGGAAGCTGATGGTCTGGCTCGGTGTGATGCCGAACAGGTGCTCTCCCCAGCCCCATTGGAACATCGCGACCTGCGCGCCGAACGCCGCGGCCACCGACAGCAGGAACCCGATGATCGACTTGATCGGCACGAGAATCGTGCGAAAGGCCAGCGTCAGCAGAAGGAACGCCAGGCCGACCACGACGACCAGGAACACCGGGAGCGCGGCGGAGAGTTTGCTCGACACGTCGATGTTGGAGGCGGTGGTGCCGCCGACCAGGATCTGGGCCCCGGAGTCGCCCGCGACCGCGGCCCGGTCGTCCCGGATCCCGTTCACGAGATCGGTGGTGGCGTCGTCGTTGGGACCGGTGCTCGGGGTCACCCGGATGACGGCGACGCCGTTGTTCACCGCCATCGGCGCGGCGGCCACGACGCCGGGGACCTTGGCCAGCCGGTCGGTGATCGGGGTCGCCGCCGAGTCGCCGGAAACACCGTCGGCGACCACCAGGAGCGGGCCGTTGAAGCCCGCA
The DNA here is from genome assembly GCF_042721055.1 of Streptomyces sp. NPDC058470. NCBI lineage: Bacteria > Bacillati > Actinomycetota > Actinomycetes > Kitasatosporales > Streptomycetaceae > Streptomyces > Streptomyces sp. NPDC058470. Next base: position 78,284 of record NZ_JBHXMF010000025.1, on the reverse strand, counting down.
CCGAAGTTGGCCGTGGTCAGGTCGTAGGCCTTGCGCGCGGTGTCGCTCTTCGGCTTCGACGATGCGCCGGGCAGCCCCAGGTCCATCCTGGTGACGGGCAGCGCGAGCACCACGAGGAAGGCGACCCCGCCGATGAGCAGCGGCACCCGCCAACGCACCACGAACCGTGCCCAGCCGGCCCCGAAGGTGCTTGCCGGTTCGTTGGCCGCGATCTGGGCGACGTTCTCGTGGTGGTCCGGGCGCAGTGGCGTACGGATGAAACTCGCCACCTTGTTCCCGGCGAAGCCCAGCATGGCGGGCATCAGCGTCAGGGCGATGAGCAGGGCGATCAGTACGGCCCCCGCGGCGGCGAACCCCATCACGGTGAGGAACGGGATGCCGACCACGGCGAGCCCGCAGAGCGCGATCATCACGGTGAGCGCGGCGAAGACGACCGAGCTGCCCGAGGTGCCGGCGGCCAGGGCGACCGAGTCCTCGATGCTCATGCCGGTGAGCAGGTTGTTCCGGTGCCGGGCCAGGATGAACAGGCCGTAGTCGATGCCGCAGGACAGTCCGAGCATCGTGGCCACGGTCGTCGAGGTCGAGGCGATCGTCATGACCGAGGCCAGGGCGGACACGCTCATCAGGGTGACGACCAGGCCGATAATGGCGGTGAGGATCGGCAGCCCGGCGGCCACGAAGGCTCCGAACGTGATCGTCAGGATCACGAAGGCGACCAGCAGGCCGATGAGTTCGGGCAGTTCCGAGATCGTCTGGTTCCAGCCCGGGTAGACACTTCCGGAGTACTCGACGTCCACGCCCGCATTCCGCGCCGGGACCACGGCGGCCTTGACCGCGTCCAGGGTCGATCCCTTCACGTCGGTCGGCTGGGCGTCGTACTGCACCGAGCCGAGGGCGACATTGCCGTTCTTGGAGATCGCCTTCGAGGCGAAGGGGTCAGTGACCAGGCCTACTTGCGGCACCTTCTTCAGCCCCTCGATCGAGGCCTCGATGCCTGCTTTGTAGGAGGGGTCGGTGACCTTGGTGTCCCCGTGGGTCGCGAACACGATCTGCGTCTGGCCACCGCTCAGCGCGGGCAGCTTCTCCTTGAGGAGGTTGGTGGCGCGCTGCGACTCGGTCCCGGGGACCGTGAAGGTGTTGTCGGTCTTGCCTCCGCCGACGACCGAGAGGGTGATCGCGGTCCCGGCCGCCAGGATCCACAGGGCGAGGACGAGTCGGCGACGCCGGAACGCCCATCGGGCCAGGCGGAACAGATAGACGGACACGCTTGCTCCCGGACGTGAAGGACCGGTCTCCGCCGAGGGGCGAAGGGCTCGGCCGTTGCGCGCAGTGAGTCCCGCTGATGGGCGGAGAGCCCGGATCCGCGCTCTCCGCCCACTGTCGACTCACCCTCGGCCCACCGCGAGGAGAGGAGTCCATCCGGGGGAACGTCAGCCCAGCGCCACGGGAGTCCTGTCGCTCTCGCTCTCCGGGGCCGATTCGAGCCGGGCCCTGTTCTTGCGGCCGGGCAGCAGCGCGAGGACGATCAGCGTGCCGGCGCCCATGATGACGGCGGCGACGATGCTCGTGGTGGCCAGGGCGTCGGAGAACGCGCTGTCGGCCGCCGAGACGAGGGCCTGTGCCTGGGCGGGACCCGCCGCCGGACTCTGGGCGATCTGTTCGGCGACGGCGAGCGCCCCGCCGATGGAGTCACGCGCGACATCGAGCGCCTCGGGGGGCAGCGCCTTGCCCACGGAGTCCGTCAGATTGTCGCGGTACGAGGTCGCCAGCAGGGAGCCGAGGATCGCGATGCCGAGCGAGCCGCCGAGTTCGAGCGCGGTGTCGTTGACGCCGCCGCCCACTCCCAGTTCGTTCTCCGGGAAGGCGCCCATGATCGTGTCGGTGCAGGGCGAGACGCTGAGCCCGACGGCGAACCCGAGCAGGATGAACGGGGCGAGGAAGCTGCTGTACGTGGAGCCCGAGTCGACCTGCGTCAGCAGGAGGACCGCGAGGGTGCCGATGGACATGCCCGTGACGACCATCGTCCGCAGACCGAGCCGCGGTGTGAGACGCCCGGTCACCACGGCACCGACGCAGACGCCCCCGGCGAGCGGCAGCATCCGGAAACCGGTTTCGAGGGGGCTGTAGCCCAGGACGAACTGCAGGTGCTGGGTGATGTAGTAGATGGCGCCGAAGGTGCCGAGGAAGAACAGCAGGACCGCGATCGTCGAACCGCTGAACGTCCGGTCACGGAACTTGCGCACATCGAGCACGGGGTGCGGGTGGCGGAGTTCCCAGAGGACGAAGGCGAGAAGGCCGAGGACCGCGACAACAGCGGCGGCGATGGGACCGGCGGTCCATCCGAAGTGCGGCCCCTCGATGATCGAGTAGACCAGCGCACCGATGGCGACGATCGACAGCAGACCGCCGACCAGGTCGATCCTGCCCATGCCCTGCGCGCGGGATGGCGGAACCAGCAGGAAGGTCCCCACGATTCCGGCGAGCGCGATCGGCACGTTGATGAGGAAGGTCGAGCCCCAGGCGTGGTCCTCAAGGAGCCAGCCCGCGATGAGCGGGCCGAAGGCGACACCGAGTCCCGAGGTGGCGGTCCAGGCGGTGATCGCCCGCGCACGTTCGCTGCGGGGGAAGGTCGCCACCAGCAGGGAGAGCGTCGCCGGCATGATCATCGCGGCGCCCACTCCCATCACGGCCCGGGCCACTATGACGGCGCCCGCGGAGTCCACCAGGCTGCCCGCCACGGAGCCGCCCGCGAAGACGGCGAGGCCGAGCACGAGCGCGCCGCGACGGCTGTACTTGTCTCCCACCGCGCCCAGCAGCAGCATCAGTGCCGCATAGGGAACGGTGTATGCGTCGATGACCCACTGCAGCTCACTGCTGTCCAGGCCGAGGTCACGGGTCATGTCCGGTGCGGCCACGATCAGCGCGGTGTTCGCCATCACGATGATCAACAGGCTCAGGCACAGGACCAGCAGCGCCCACCACCGCTTCGAGTAGGGACCGTTCATGCGGTCGACAGGGGTCGACACAAAGAGACGCATGCCAGCTTCCTTCGTGGATCAAAAGCACTTACTTGCTCAGTCACGTGCAGACTAGCTTCTTGCTCATCGCCGTGCAAATATGGAGACAGGTTCCGGCGGCGCGCCACGTACAGGGCATGACCGCGCATCCGGAACGCGCGCCCGTGGGGACGGGCACGCACCGGGATCCGAAGCCTGGCGAGGCTGCAGGGCACCGGAGTCGCATCGGCCTCACCGGCCGGGCGGCGCGAAAGCCGTGACCCGGCGGCACCCACTCCGCCGCCGGGCCGCGGCCGACCTCCACCAGCCACACCATCTATTTGCACATATACGAGCAGCGAGCTAAGTTGCCCAGCCACTGGCAAGTACGTGCGCTACAACGCAGGGGGACGCCACCGATGCCCAGCACAGACCCGACCGGCCGCCCCCGTCAGTTCTGGCGACGGCGCCGCGTCCTCGTCCCGGCGCTCGCGGCCATCCCGCTGCTGACCGTCGGCGCCGATTTCACGGCACTCAAGTTCACGGAGTGGCAGACCGCCCAGGCCTTCGACGACGCGACCGGCGCCACGTCACAGGTCGAGATACAAGGCCGCCCCGTCATCCCTCAGCTGGCCCGCGGCACTCTCGACCGCGTCGACATCTCCGCGAAGGACATCCCGGCGGACTCGGCGAACCCGATCGCCGTGGCGGAGCTGGACGTCCACATGACGCACCTCAAGCGGAACTCGGACGCGGACACCGCTCAGGCCGGCTCCACCACAGCGACGGCACTCGTCACCTACCGCGACATTTCCGACGCGCTGGGCATCGAGGTGAAAGCGGGTGCCACGCCCGGGCGGGTCGCCGCGACCGTGGACGCGCCGCTGGTGGGGCAGTTCGAGGTCAGCGCAAGGGTCGCCAAGGGAGGACCCACCAGCATCGCCTTCGAGGATCTGACCATCGATTCGGATCAACTGCCCGACTCTGCACGGAAGTTGATCAATGACATCTTCGCCAGGCCGATCCCTCTGCAGAACATCCCGCGCGGACTTGCCCTGGACAGCCTCTCCACGAACTCGTCGGGTCTCACCGCGAGACTGTCGGGCCGCGACGTCACCTTCAGGATGGACGGCTCGTCGGAGAGCGACACCTGACGGCCGGGGACAGCCGGCCAGGTGAGCCCTGAGGGTCGGGGACGACCAGGCAGGTGAGCCCTGAGGGTCGGGACGGCCGGGCTGACGACCTCTCCCGGCCGGGGGCGACTGGGCACGCGACCTCCGGCGTCAGGAGGCGGCGGGAGGCGGATTGCCCGATTGCCCAGTGATGCGCAGAATTGCGAGTGATTGATCATGTGCCTGCGGAATCCGTCCGCCCGGGCACGCACCGACCATAAAGGTTCCGCCATGGCCACGACCGCCGCTCCCGAACCCAGCCGACGCAACGCCCGCGCCAACCGCGAGCGCATCCTGGCCGTCGCGCGGCAGGAGCTGGGCAAGAACCCGGACGCCACGATCGAGGAGATCGCGCAGGCCACCGGCGTGGTGCGGCGCACCGTGTTCGGGCACTTCCCGGGACGCCTCGCGCTCCTGGAGGCGGTGGCGGAAGAGGCGTCGCAGTCGGTGCGCGAGGCGGTCGAGCGAGCGGACACGCCGAGCGAGCCGCCCGAACGTGCCCTGGCCAGATTCGTCCTGGCGATCTGGACGGTCGGCGACCGCTATCGGATGCTGATCGGGCTGGCGCGACGCGACCTGGGCGCGGAACGCGTGTCCGAGGTACTGGCCCCCGCCCGTGAGGCGGTCACCGCCATCCTGGAACGCGGCCAGTCCTACGGCGCATTCCACACCAACGTCCCGCCGCCCGTGCTGAGTTCGGCCTTGGAGGCGCTGTGCCTGGCGCTGCTGGAGAGCGTCAACTCCGGTGCCTGGCAGGACGACGGCACGGCGACGGCGATCGCGGCGCTGACCGCGGCTGGCGTACCGGCCGGGCGCGCGGAGGCCGAACTGCGCGAGCTCTCGGCCCTGTTGGCCTCCCGCAGGACCGAGACGGCGGTCGCATCGTCCGCCACGGAGGCGGGCTGACGGCCCCTCCTCCACGTTCCGGCAAGGACGGCGGTGAAAGACGCGGCATACGGGCGCCGCCGCCCAGCCGGGCCGTACGGCCGCCTCCGCATCGTGTGAGGCGGAGGCCGCGAGGCCGAACGCCTTCCTCATGATCGGTGCCGGCGGCTCGTCCCGTGCTCCTGGTCGTACACGGGGGCGCCCAGCGCCCGATGCGCGGCGGCGGTGGTGGTGGTGCGGCCCGAGGCGACCCGGGCGAAGTCGGCACGCGCCCTGTCGACGGCGGTGGCAGATCCGGCGATCACCGGTAAGGCGACCGCGGTGACGGCCACCGGCGCGGCCATGGCCGTACGTTGCACGTTCATGAGCCTCCTTCGAGATGGGCGTGGAAGAAGGTCTCGATACGACGCCAGGCTTCATCCGCCGCGGCGGGGTCGGGCCCGATGCCCGCCACCCTGAGCAGTGGCCGCAGGACGCGTGGCCCATTGGGTGCGGAGTTGAGGAAGCTGTGCCCGGCGCCCGGGTACTCCTTCACGTCGTGCACGATCCCGGCACCGGTCAGGGCGGTCTCCAGGGTGGCGGCGGCGCCACGCAGTGGCCGGTCCCGGCCGCCGTAACTGGCGACCACGGGGCAGGCGCCGGCGATCCGGGCGTCCAAGTCCTTGGGCGGGAACCCGTAGTTGACCGATGCGGCGTCGAAGCCGTACCCGGCAGCGGTCAGCAGGGCGAAGCCGCCGCCGAGACAGAACCCGATGACTCCGATACCGCCCGCCTGATCCGGCGACCGGCCCAGCCACTCACGCCCGGTGCCGATATCGGTGAAGGCCCGCCCCTCGCCCCGGTTCAGGGCGCGGATGGTCGACACCAGACAGCGGCGGACACCTCCCGCGCTGAACAGGTCCACCGCGAGGGTCAGAAAACCCGCCGCGGCGAGACGCTCCGTCTGTCCCTTGGCCTGCTCGTCCAGCCCGAAGGCCTCGTGCACCACCACGACACCGGGCCAGGGCCCGGGGCCGTGTGCGTCCTGCGACGGCCGCGCCAGGTAGCCGCGCAGCGGCTGCGAGCCACCACGCCCGGCGCTGAGCTCGCCCAGATCGATGTCCTGGGTCGTCGTCGGCATGTCGCGCCGCCTTTCCGCGTCCTTGTCCGTCCCGACGCGCCGGGGACCGGCCGCCGGGATGACGATCAGCCTAGACAGGCAGCACCGCTGTGTCGTGTCCCACCAAAGGGTGGTAGCCGCAGGGCTACGCACACCAGGAGGCGACTGTTTACGCTGGTGGAATGGATGCATCGGAAGGAAGCCAGGGCCCGGGAGGCCAGGACCCCGGCCCGCTGGGCGAGTACCTCCGCGCACGGCGGGCGCAGCTGCATCCGGCGGAGTTCGGGCTGCCCGACCTGTCCCGCAGGCGGGTTCCCGGCCTGCGCCGCCCGGAAGTAGCGCTGCTGGCCGGCATCAGCACCGAGTACTACATCCGGCTCGAACAGGGCCGGGACCGTCACCCCTCGGCGCAGGTCGTCGACGCCCTCACCGGTGCGATGCGGCTCGACGCCGACGCCACAGCCCACCTGCACCGGCTCGCCGCGCACACGCCACTCAGGCGCAGGCCCTTCGGTACGGAGCCGGTGCCCTCGGGCATCAGGCAGCTCGTGGCGTCCTGGACCATGTCACCCGCGCTCGTCATCGGCCCGGTCGGCGATGTCCGGGTGGCCAACCCACCGGCCCAGGCCCTCTCCCCGGCCCACCGCGAAAGCGTCAACCTGCTGCGCGAGACGTTCCTCAACCCGGCCGTCCGTGACCTGCACCGGGACTGGGACGACCTGACGGTGAGCCTGACCGCCGGGCTGCGCGCCTACGCCGGTACGAGTGCGGACGACCCGCGGCTGGAAGCCCTGGTCGGTGAACTGTCTGTACACAGCGAGACGTTCCGCCGTCTGTGGGCACGCCACGATGTCCGTCCCAGGTCCGGCGGCACCGCCCTGATCGACCATCCGCAGCTCGGACCGCTGGACCTCCGGCTGGAGAAGCTGGCCGTCGCCGGCACCAGCGGCCTGATGCTGCTCGTCTACCACGCCGAGCCCGACAGCCCCTCGGCCCACGGACTGGCCCTGCTGGGCAGCCTGGCGGACCATCAGAAAGTGCCGCAGGGACGAGCGCCTGCCCAGGGCAACTGGATGCTGTAGGACAGAGAACGCGTCCAGGGTCGACGAGCAACCTCGATCAACCAGTCCCGCAAGGACCCGGAAACAGGAGCCGCGATCCCTCGCGACCTGCCGCTCTCACCCCGCTGGGCGCCGTACCCGGTGCCGTGGAGATCCCTCTTGCTGTGGAAGCGGGCCAACTCGCCTATCGCACAGGTGTACTGCGCTAGTCTCGCGATCACACGCGCCACGCCAGAGACCGGGAACCCCCATGCGAGATCTCGACCTCAGCCGGTCCGAAACCATGGCCTATGCGGCAGCCGGTATGGAGCCGCCACCCGTGGTCCCACTCCGGAAGAGCGATCCGCGGCAGGCGGGCCCCTACAGGTTGGAGTCGGTGCTCGGCAGCGGTGGCATGGGCCGGGTCTATCTGGGCCGGAAGACCACCGGCAGGTCGGGTCTGGCGGCGGTCAAGGTGATCCGGCCCGAGTACGCGGAGGACCCGCTGTTCCGGAAGCGCTTCGAGCGCGAGGTCGGCGCCTTGGACCGCGTCAAGGGGGCGCACGTCGTGCGGCTGATGGGCAGCGGCTGCGACGAGGACCTGGTCTGGGTCGCCACCGAGTACATACCCGGGCCCACTCTCGCCGAAGTCGTCAGCGAGCGCGGCCCCATCGACTCCGCGGCGGCATGGCGCCTGCTGGCCGACGTGGGCCGTGCGATCGAGGCCATCTGGCGCGTGGGGCTGGTGCATCGCGACCTCAAGCCGTCGAACGTGATCCTGGGGTCCGACGGCGCCCGCGTCATCGACTTCGGCGTCGTCCAGACCACCGACGGCACCACGATCACCGCCACGGGTCAGAACGTGGGAACCCCCGCCTACATGTCCCCGGAACAGGTCAGAGGCAGGGAGGTGACCGCCGCCTCCGACATCTTCTCGCTGGCCTCCACCCTCACCTACGCGGTCGCGGGGCAGGCGCCGTTCGGCGAGGGTACGGGCGTCGACGTCCTGCACCGGGTGGCCTTCGAACCGCCCCGGGAGGATGCCCTCGACAAGGTGAAATCCGTGGACGCGGAACTGGCCGCGTTCATCCGTACCTGTCTGGACAAGGATCCCGAGCAACGGCCGGTGCCTGAGGCCCTGTTCAGGACCGCCATCGGGCACCAACTGTCCGCACCGGCCGGCAGCCCACCCCGGTTCACCCGGAATCGCGCACCCGCCCCCGCCGAGCCGCCCGCCGTGCCCGGCAGCCCTGCCGTCTCCGCCTCCAGGAAGCGCGGAAGGCTGGCCGTGGGCGCCGCCGCGGTGGCGGCCGTCGTCGTCGCCGGAGGCATCACCGTGGCAGCGCTGCAGGACGGCGCCGCCCCACCGACGGCCGGTCCCTGGCCCCAGACGTCCCCGGCGCCGCCCGGAGCGCCGACCACGACACCGGGCAACTCGCCGCCGCCCACGGCTTCGCCCTCGCAGGCCGACGACGTCGACCAGGCAGACCAGACGGCCGAGAAGACGCCGGCTCCGTCGACACCCGACATCCGGTCCGACGCGTGCCCCGCCGAGATCGTCTCCGGGGCCCACGGCGACTGCGTCAGCGCCCTGCAGCTCCTCCTCGTCGGCTACGGCCTGCACGTCACGGCCGACGGGCAGTTCGGCACGGACACCCTCGCCGCGGTGAAGGTCTTCCAGACCGAGGCCGGGACGGTCGTCAACGGCAAGGTCGACGCACGGACCAAGACGCTTCTCTACGGTCAGCCGCGCGGCCCGGTCAAGTTCGGCACACTCGCCGTGACCGAGAGCGTCAACGCCGTCCAGGTCGCGAGGTGTCTCGACGTCGCCACCGGAGGCGTGTACGCGGAGGTCTGGACGTGCACGGGCACGGCCACTCAGCAGTGGGCGCTGCACCGGGTGCCCGGACAGGACTCCCAGTACATCGTCGTCAACCAGGGCAGCCACCGCTGCCTGGACGCCGGCGCGGCCGACCGGTCCGACCAGACGGTCCAGGCAAGGAACTGCAACGGGCTGAGCACCCAGAGGTGGCGGCTCGGCACCTCCGGCTCATCCGGCGGCAACACACTCGTCAGCGTCCCGAACGGCTTCTGCCTCGACGCCGAGGCCGCCACCTCCGGACAGGACGGTCAGCAGGTCCAGGCGTGGGGATGCGCGGGCAGCACCAACCAGGTGTGGAAGTGGTCCTGACGCACACCGAGCCGACTGGCCCGCCGTGCCCGTGGCCGTGGTGACCGCTGGATTCCGGACGAGGACCCACCTGTAGCGTAGCGGAGTGACAGTGAGCGGCGATTATCGGGAACTGGGCGAGGCCGCCTGGTCGTGGGTGTTGGACCAGGTGCGGGACGACGAGGGGCCGTGGCTGCCGGAGACGGTGCCGGATGCCGCCAAGGACGAGGGGCCGACGGAGGACCGCGACACCCTGTACTCGGGCATCGCGGGCCTGGCCCCCGTGCTGGCGGAGATCGCGCGGTACCGGGAGCTGAGCGAGCGGGAACGGAGCCTGGCGGCCGGAATCGTGTCCAGGCTGTCGGCCTTGGCGCAGGACAAGACGGAGCCCTCGCTGTACGACGGTCTGGCGGGCGATGTCCTGGCGCTGAAGCTGCTGGACCCGGGCCGGGAATCGGTCGCGCTGCGCCGGCTCTCCGCCCTGACGACTCCCGAAGGCTGGAAGACCACAGTCGAGTTCGAACCGGATTCGGACGCGCCCCTGAACGACATCATCATGGGCACCGCGGGAGTGGTGCTGACCGCGGTCTGGGCGGGCGGTGACTTCGCGGAGGGGATCGCGGCGACGGGCTGCGAGGCCCTGCTGCGGGTGGCGCACCGCACGGAGGCGGGCCTGGACTGGGGAATCGGGGCGACCACGGAGTGGCGGGCGCCGAACTACTCGCACGGCACCGCCGGGGTGGCCTCGGCGCTGGCGGTGGCCGGAGCGGCGCTCGGCCGGGAGGACTTCGTCGAGGCCGCGGTGGCGGGAGCCCAACACGTCCTGTCCGTGGGCTCGTTGGAGGACGGCGGTTTCATCGTCCCGCACACCATCCCGCCGTCCAAGCGGGAGGTGGAACCGGTGACGTACACGTGGTGCCACGGCCCGGCGGGCACCTCTCACCTGTTCTCGGCCCTGTCGCACGCGGGCGTGAGCAAGGTGGCGGGCTTCGGAGTCGACGAGTTGCGGCAGCGCTGCCTGACGTCGATCCTCGCCTCGGGAGTCCCGCAGCGCCTGCGCCCCGGCTTCTGGGACAACGACGGCCGCTGCTGCGGAACGGCGGGTGTGGGAGACATCCTTCTGGACGCGGCGCAGGACTGCGACGGGGCAGCGCGGGCGGAGACCCTGATACAGGCGGCGCGCGGGATGGGTGACGCGCTGGTGGAACGGGCGGTCAGAGACGAGGCGGGTGCCCGCTGGCGCTTCGTGGAATACCGTCAGGACCCTCCCCTGCTGCCGCCCGGCACGACGTGGATGCAGGGCGCGGCGGGCATCGCCGCATACCTCCTGCGCCTCGACCGGTTCCTGGAGACGGGCCCGAACGCCGTGGTGGTGGACCGCCCGGACCAGTGGTGGGCCGTACCGGCACACCTGCGGAGCACGGCGGCGTGAGGTGAGGTGAGCGGACAGGCCCGCGCTGTCCGGCCGACGCCGCACCGGTCATGATCGGTGAGACCGGGGTCACAGATCGAGCGAGGGCAAGGTCACAGCCTCGGCCTCTGCTCCCTCTCAAGCGATCTGACCTAGCATCCGAGCATGACAGTCCTGCCCAACGACGGGCTATCGCTCGCCGCCGAGTTCCCTTCCGCGTCCCATGAGCAGTGGCAGAGTCTCGTGGAAGGCGTGCTGCGCAAGTCAGGCAAGGACGTCTCGGGAGCGGCGGCCGAGGCCGCGCTGTCCACCCCGCTGGAGGACGGACTCACCACCCGTCCCCTGTACACCGCGCACGACGAAGCTCCGGGTCCCGGCTTTCCGGGATTCAATCCCTTCGTACGAGGCGGCCGGCCCGAGGGAAGCACGGTCGGCGGCTGGGACGTACGGCAGCAGCACTCGTCGCCCGACAGCAGTGCGGTCCTCGCGGATCTGGAGAACGGCGTCACCTCGCTCTGGCTGGTCGTCGGCGGGACCGGCATCCCCGTGTCCTCCCTCGGCAGCACACTCGACGGCGTCTACCTCGACCTGGCGCCCGTCGTCCTCGACGCCGGACGTGAAGTCGAGTCCGCGGCGCGGGAGTTGCTGCGGCTGTACGAGGAGCGGGGCGTCGCCAAGGACGCGGCGCGCGGCAGTCTCGGCGCGGACCCGCTGGGTCACGAGGCCCGGACGGGCGAGGTGTTGGACTTCGCATCGGCCGCGGATCTCGCGCGACTGTGCGCCGAGGAGTATCCGGGGCTGCGGGCGCTGACGGTGGACGCCCTGCCGTATCACGAGGCCGGCGGCTCAGCCGCGCAGGAGCTGGGTGCCTCGCTGGCGACGGGTGTCGCGTATCTGCGGGCGCTGACCGAGGCGGGACTGACCTCCGAACAGGCCGGTGGCCAGCTGGCGTTCCGGTACGCGGCCACCGCCGACCAGTTCCTGACCATCGCCAAGCTCCGCGCGGCCCGCCGACTGTGGGCCCGGGTCGCCGAGGTGTGCGGCGCGCCGGGCGCGGGCGCGCAGGTACAGCACGCGGTGACCTCGCCGGTGATGATGTCGCGCCGCGACCCGTGGGTGAACATGCTGCGCACGACCATCGCCACGCTCGCCGCCGGGGTCGGCGGCGCCGACGCCGTCACCGTGCTGCCCTTCGATCACGCGCTGGGCCTGCCGGACGCGTTCGCGCGCCGTATCGCCCGCAACACCTCGACGATCCTGGTCGAGGAGTCGCATCTGGCGCGGGTGATCGACCCGGCGGGCGGCTCCTGGTACGTGGAGCGGCTGACGGACGAACTCGCCCACGCGGGCTGGGAGTTCTTCCAGGAGATCGAGCGCACGGGCGGCCAGGCCGGCGCCCTGCGCTCGGGCCGTCTCGGCCAGGACCTCGCGACGACCTGGGCGGCGCGCAGCGCGAAGCTGGCCAAGCGGCGCGAACCCATCACCGGCGTCAGCGAGTTCCCGAATCTCGCCGAGCGCCTGGTGGAGCGCGAGCCCGCCCCCGAGCCGCCGTCCGGCGGACTCCCGCGAGTGCGGCGCGACGAGGCGTACGAGGCCCTGCGCGCCCGCTCCGACGCCCACCTCGCCACCACCGGAACCCGGCCGCGGGTGTACCTGGCGGCCATCGGGCCCGCCGCGGCCCACACCGCTCGGACGACGTTCGCCGCCAACCTGTTCCAGGCCGGCGGCATCGAGCCCGTCTCGGAGGGCGCCTTCGAGGACAGCGGCGCCACCGAGGTCTGTCTGTGCTCCAGCGACGCGCTCTACGAGGAGAGGGCTGGGAGCACGGCCCAGACCCTCCGGGCCGCGGGCGCCCGGCATGTGTTCCTGGCCGGCCGGCCTGGGCAGTACACCGATGTCGACGCGTACGTCTTCGCGGGCTGCGACGCCGTCGCCGTGCTCTCCGCCACCCTCGACCGCATGGGAGTGTCCTGATGGGAATCCCCGACTTCTCCGGAATCGAACTGGGGACGCCCACCGCTGACGGCAGCGCGGAAGAGTGGCGTAAGTCGCTCGGTGGGGACGAGACGTTCTGGGAGACTCCGGAAGGCATCGCGGTCAAGCCGCTGTACACCGGAAGCGACCTGGAGGGCCTGGACTTCCTGGACACGTATCCGGGCATGGCCCCGTATCTGCGCGGGCCGTACCCGACGATGTACGTCAACCAGCCGTGGACGATCCGCCAGTACGCGGGATTCTCCACGGCCGAGGAGTCCAACGCCTTCTACCGGCGCAACCTGGCGGCGGGCCAGAAGGGTCTGTCGGTCGCGTTCGACCTGCCCACCCACCGCGGCTACGACAGCGACCACCCGCGCGTGACCGGTGACGTCGGCATGGCGGGCGTGGCCATCGACTCCATCTACGACATGCGGCAGCTCTTCGACGGCATCCCGCTGGACAAGATGACCGTGTCGATGACGATGAACGGCGCCGTGCTTCCCGTACTCGCCCTCTACATCGTGGCGGCGGAGGAACAGGGCGTGCCGCCCGAGAAGTTGGCCGGGACCATCCAGAACGACATCCTCAAAGAGTTCATGGTCCGCAACACGTACATCTATCCGCCGAAGCCGTCGATGCGGATCATCTCCGACATCTTCGCCTTCACCTCGCAGCGGATGCCGCGCTACAACTCCATCTCGATCTCGGGCTATCACATCCAGGAGGCGGGCGCGACGGCCGACCTGGAGCTGGCGTACACGCTCGCGGACGGTGTGGAGTACATCCGGGCGGGGCGCGAAGTCGGCCTGGATGTGGACGCGTTCGCACCTCGGCTGTCCTTCTTCTGGGCGATCGGCATGAACTTCTTCATGGAGATCGCCAAGCTGCGGGCGGCACGCCTGCTGTGGGCGAAGCTGGTCAGGCAGTTCGATCCGCAGAACGCCAAGTCCCTTTCGCTGCGCACCCATTCGCAGACCTCCGGCTGGTCGCTGACGGCGCAGGACGTGTTCAACAACGTCACGCGTACGTGTGTGGAGGCGATGGCCGCCACCCAGGGCCACACCCAGTCGCTGCACACCAACGCGCTTGACGAGGCACTCGCCCTGCCCACCGACTTCTCGGCGCGCATCGCCCGCAACACACAGCTGCTGATCCAGCAGGAGTCGGGCACGACCCGGGTGATCGACCCGTGGGGCGGCAGCGCGTACGTGGAGAAGCTGACGTACGACCTCGCCCGCCGGGTTTGGCAGCACATCGAGGAGGTCGAGGCGGCCGGCGGCATGGCCAAGGCCATCGACGCGGGCATCCCCAAGCTGCGCATCGAGGAGGCCGCGGCCCGCACCCAGGCCCGGATCGACTCGGGCCGCCAGCCGGTCATCGGCGTCAACAAGTACCGGGTGGAGACGGACGAGAAGATCGATGTCCTCAAGGTCGACAACTCCTCCGTACGGACTCAGCAGATCGAGAAGTTGCGGCGGCTGCGGGCGGAGCGCGACGAGCGGGTCTGCCAGGACTCGCTGGAGGCGTTGACGCGGGCGGCCGGGGGCGAGGACAACCTGCTGGAGCTGGCGGTGAACGCGGCGCGCGCCATGGCCACCGTCGGGGAGATCTCCGACGCCCTGGAGAAGGTGTACGGGCGGCACGCGGGACAGATCCGTACGATCTCCGGTGTGTACCGCAACGAAGCCGGCGAGTCCCCGTCCGTGGACCGCACGCGCACGCTCGTGGACGCCTTCGCGGAGGCCGAGGGGCGCCGCCCGCGCATCCTGGTCGCCAAGATGGGCCAGGACGGTCATGACCGCGGCCAGAAGGTGATCGCCACCGCCTTCGCCGACCTCGGCTTCGACGTGGATGTCGGCCCGCTGTTCCAGACCCCGGGCGAGGTGGCCCGCCAGGCCGTCGAGGCGGACGTGCACATCGTCGGGGTGTCCTCGCTGGCCGCGGGCCATCTCACCCTCGTACCGGCGCTGCGGGAGGAGCTGGCGGCGGAGGGCCGCGAGGACATCATGATCGTCGTGGGCGGGGTGATCCCTCCGCAGGACGTGCCGACCCTGCTGGAGATGGGTGCGGCCGCCGTGTTCCCGCCCGGGACGGTGATCCCGGACGCCGCGTACGACCTCGTCCAGCGGCTCTCGGCCGATCTCGGGCACGACCTGTGATCGAGCTCGACACCTACGTCAAGGGCGTACTCGACGGGAAGCGCGCGCTCGTCGCGCGCGCCGTCACCCTCGTCGAGTCCACCCGGCCCCAACACCGGGCGCTCGCCCAGGAGTTGCTGACCGAGCTGCTGCCGCACAGCGGCCGGGCGCGGCGGATCGGCGTCAGCGGCGTACCGGGCGTGGGCAAGTCGACGTTCATCGACGCCTTCGGCACGATGCTGACCGCGCTCGGCCACCGGGTGGCGGTGCTGGCGGTGGACCCGTCCTCCAGCCGTACGGGCGGTTCGATCCTGGGCGACAAGACGAGGATGGAACGCCTGGCCGTCGACCCGGCGGCCTTCATCCGGCCCTCCCCCACCGCCGGCACGCTGGGTGGGGTCGCCAAGGCGACGCGTGAGTCGATCGTGGTGATGGAAGCCGCGGGCTACGACGTGGTGCTGGTGGAGACGGTCGGTGTCGGTCAGTCCGAGACGGCCGTGGCGAACATGGTCGACTCCTTCCTCCTGCTGACCCTCGCCCGCACCGGCGACCAGCTCCAGGGCATCAAGAAGGGCGTCCTCGAACTGGCCGACGTGATCGCCGTCAACAAGGCGGACGGACCGCACGAACGCGACGCGCAGGCAGCCGCACGGGAGTTGGCGGGCGCGCTCCGGCTCATGCACGGCAGGGACGCGGCCTGGACGCCGCCCGTACTGAGCTGCAGCGCCCGCGAGTCGGCCGGCCTGGACACCGTCTGGGACCGCCTGGAACAGCACCGCACGCTCCTCGACTCGTCCGGCCGGCTCGCCGCCAAACGCCGTGACCAGCAGGTCGACTGGACCTGGACGATGGTCCGCGACGAACTCCTGGGCCGTCTGCATGCCGATCCGGCCGTACGAGCCCTCGCACCTGCCCTCGAACAGCGGGTCAGGGACGGCGAGTTGACGGCCACACTCGCCGCCGAGCGCATTCTCAGGACCTTCGGCGGCAAGGACTAGCGGCTGCCGGATTCCCGTTGCCTCAGACGTCGGGCTCCCGGCGGCGACGTAACAAGGCCGCTATCGCGCAGCGCAGACAGTCATCGCCCTCGAGGGCTGTCTCTGTCTCCGGGTGGGCGGTACGCGAGAGGGCCCCCGGATGGTTCCGTGGGCCCTGGCTCGCGTGGCGGGTCATCTCAGTGGGGAGCGGCGACCGGTCGTCCCGCCGTGGCCGTCGCAGGCTTGGGATGGAGCAACCGCTCGGCCAGTTCGCCGAACACCAGCCCGAAGCCACCCCACAGGGTGATCTGTATGGCCAGCGCCGAGACGCGGAAGCGCCACAGCACGGTGGCCGGGAAGTCGGCCGGCACCTCGTTGATGACGGGCAGGAACGCGTACGCCAGTCCGATCGCGACGGCGAAGGCGGCCACCGCCGAGACGGTGGCATACCAGGTGCCCACCTTCGGGGCGAGCCGCTTGCCCAGAATGGTGGCGGCGATGGCGAGGAGCACGCTGAGCACCATCATCAGCAGGTACAGGGTGGTCCGCTTGCCGATGGTGTCGCCGTTGCCGACCGCGGGCGGGTTGGCCGGGTATTTGAGGAACGGCACGACGTACACGGCGAGCAGCGCGCTCCCCGACAGGAGCAGCGCCGTCGCCCGCGCACCGAAACGGCCCACGCGGCCGAGCGCGAAGCAGAAGGCGAGGGCGGCGATGCCGCCGAAGGCGACCCCGTAGATCAGCACACCGGTGGCGAGGCCTGCGGTGGACTGGAGGCTGCGGGAGACGAGTTCGACCTCGTGCTCGTGGCCCGAGGCATGGGCTTCCTCGAAGCTGATCGCGCTGTCGACGCTCGGCTCACCGAGGAAGTAGGCGACGATCAGGGCGAGCACGCCGGCACCGAGGCCGGCGAGCATGCCCCGCACGAGAAGGTTTCTCACTGTTGCGGAGTTCATGAGGTGCGCGGCGTCCTTCGTCAGTGGCAGGGGAAGCCGAGGAGATGGCGGGCGTCGTGCACCCACTCGTGGACTTCCTCGCCGGAGACGACGGAGGTGGCGCCCTGCTCAGCGCCGACGAAGTACAACAGGACCAGCATCAGGATGCCGAAGAAGACCGCCCAGGGGGCGATGTCCTTGAGCGGCAACTTGGCCGGTATGACGGGGATGGTGGTTGTCGGCTGGGCGACATGCTGCGCCATGGCAGGGCCTCCTCTGGGAGTTCGCGTCCCATCTCGGTGGTGCAGTGGACGACGGCCACGGGTCTGACTTGGGAAGCACCCCAAGGGCGTCCTCTTCACAGTGGCGCGACCGTGCCGGATTCTCACCAGCTTCCGTCTCGCCGTCGTCGATATCGGACCGACGGTACCGTGTGTCGCGTGCATGGCCAAGACCGCGTCACCTGGCGTGATCTTCCTCTCCTGCCTGGTGACGCGGCCGGTGCGACCCGTGGGTCACCGGTGACGGAACTCTTGCGCCCGCTGACAACGAGAGCGTCCATGCCCACTTCGCGACCGCCGACCCGAAGGTCAGGCCTTGTCCGTCTCCAGATGGCGCTGTTGCATGCGCGCGATGACGCGCTCCCGTCCCAGGCTCTTGGCCTCGCGGAGCTTGCCTTCCGCGGCGAGCAACGGAATCCAGAACAACCAGCCCCACAGGCTGTATTCGACCACTCCGCTCCACACCAGCGTCTTGTTCAGACCGAACGACAGGACGAACGTCAGCACATACGCGGCGACCCGATGGGCGAGCAGCAGGCGCAGCGGTGCGTTTCGGGGCCCCTGCAGGAGCTCGACCGCCGCGGCCAGTTCGGCGGCCCGGAGGTCTTCTCCGTCACCCTCGCCGGACTCCCCGCGGGCGGCTCGCCGCAGCGCCTCGGTGACCAGCACGCTCTGTTCCGCGACGGCTTCCTGATGAGCCTGCCCCTGAACGGCACTTGACTTCACGTCGTCCCAGTAACCGCGGCCGGCCCAGCCGGTCGCGGCATCGACGCGCTCGCGTTCGGGCGAGCCGGGCGGCGCCAACTCCTCGACCCTGGCCTGCAAGGGCACCGCACGGGCTGCACGCCCCGAGTAGGCGAAGGCGTCGGCGCGAAGGCACAACTCCAGATACGACACCAGGAGCCCGAGATCGTCCGGCGCGAGCGCGAGGCCCTGGCGATACGCGGCCTCGGCCTCGGCGTCGTGGTCGTCCTCGTCCTCCGCGGCGTGCGCCTGCCCGAGCCAGCGGAAGAGAACGGGATCCGGCCCGCACTCCTCGAGCCCCGCCTCCGCAGTTGTCCTCACAGCGGCGAATCCACCCACCGCGAAAAGCTCCGAGCACCGCTCTGCGTACTGCTGCCGTTCCACGTCGTACCGCTGCCGTTCCACGTTCCCACCCCAGTCGTCCGAACATGCACCTTCCGTAGTGATCAGTACCGTTGTCAATATCGGCTTGATCACGATGCGCAGGTCAGCGACGTACGGCGTGGATGTTCGCGAGCTACGACGAGCTGAGGGTGGGGCCCATGCCGCGCAGTTGCTGGATGGTTCCGCCGAGCTTCGCGCGGAACGGCTCGAGCATCTCCTCGGGCGCGGTGACGACCCAGCGCGAGCCGACGAGGTACTTGCCCCCGTACATGCTGGCGGTGTTCAGCCACGTCAGCTTGTACTTCTCCTCGGGAAAGGTCGTGATGGCGTAGTCCGCGTTCTCGGTGTGACAGACACCCACGCGCAGTTCATCTGCGTCGGTGCGGATCTGCACCTTGCACCCGGTCAGGTTGGCGATCACCTCGACCTTGGCCGGCGCCACGACCGCGGCCGAGGGGGCGGCGATCTCCGCCTGCCCACGATCCGCCGCGGCGTCGTCCTCGCCGCTGCCGCAGGCCGTGGCCAGCGGCAGAAAGGCCAGGCTTGCGGCGAGTGCGGCGCCACGTGCCAGGTTGCGTCCGGTGCGTCCTCGCGCTTGCTGCCGGTGCACGTCGCCTCTCCGTCTCGGGACCGCTCCCGCCCGCCCACAGGTGCGGACAGACGCATTCGACGAGGGGTACGGACGCAGACCGCCGACCGTTCAGCGCGGCCCGGGCTCCGAGCGAAGGTGCCCATGAGCGGCGCGCTCAGCCCCAAGGACCGGAATGCCCCACACGAAAAGGGCCCCCACAGGCTCTCGCCTGCGAAGACCCTCCGCACCGTCGGGACGACAGGATTTGAACCTGCGACCCCTTGACCCCCAGTCAAGTGCGCTACCAAGCTGCGCCACGTCCCGATGCGTTCGACCCACGGTGACCCGCGTGATCGTGCGAACAGAACTTTACCCCACCCCAGGGGCTGCTCCGTTAATTGCGCAAGCGCGCGACAATCAGGGTATGAGCGGGGCATCTGAGGTTCGGCAGGGCGGCGGGCGGGACCGGGACCCGGACGGGCGGGCGCGGAACGCCCGGCCGCGTGACGGACTGGGGCGGCCGTTGCCGTACGGCGCGGCCGGTGTGGAACGGCAGCCGGAGGGCCTCGTACGCAGCCCCGAGGAGACCGTCGCCGAGGCACAGGCGCTGCTGGACGGCGGAAGACCGTTCCACGCGCACGAGGTCTTCGAGGATGCCTGGAAGGCGGGCCCCGAGGAGGAGCGTGCGCTGTGGCGGGGGCTCGCCCAGCTCGCCGTGGGGCTCACTCACGCGGCAAGGGGCAACACGACGGGCGGGGCGCGGCTGCTGCGGCGCGGGGCCGGGGCGGTGGAGGAGTGGGCTTCGGGGACCGGCCGGGCACGCCCCTACGGGATGGTGCTCGTGGAGCTGGGCTCCTGGGCAAGGGAGTTGGCGGGAGCCGTCGAGCGGGACGGTACGGCGATCAGCGCGACGGCCTGGGCGCCGCGGCTGCGCGGACGGCGAGGGTGACGAAGCCGCGCGCCCTCCCTCCGCCGGGTGCGGTGGAGCCACTGTCAGTGGTGTGCGGCAGACTCTGGGTGTGCGAAAGATTCATGTCATCGGGATCGGGGCGGGTGACCCCGACCAGCTCACGCTTCAGGCGGTCAAGGCGCTGAGGGACACCGACGTGTTCTTCATCCTGGACAAGGGCGAGGTGAAGGCCGACCTCGTCCAGCTGCGCCGTGACATCCTCGACGCGCACCTACCCGAGGGGACGTACCGGCTGGTCGAGGCGCGCGACCCGGACCGCGACCGGTCCGCCGGGGGCACGGCGTACTCGCCGGCGGTCGGGGACTGGCGCAGCGCCCGAGCCGAGATCTACCAGCGCCTGATCTCCGAGGAGCTGGGCGAGCAGGAGAGCGGCGCGTTCCTGGTCTGGGGCGATCCCTCGCTGTACGACAGCACGCTCGGGATCCTGGAGGAGATTCTGGAGCGGGGTGCGGTGTCGTTCACGTACGACGTCGTACCCGGGATCAGCAGTGTGTCCGCGCTGGTCGCCCGGCACCGGACGGGCCTCAACCGGGTCGCCCGGCCCGTCCAGATCACCACCGGCCGCCGCCTCGCGGAGGGCTTCCCGGACGGCGTCGACGACGTGGTCGTCATGCTCGACGCCCATCAGGCCTTCCGGCAGTACGCCGACCAGGACATCGACATCTACTGGGGCGCCTACATAGGCACTCCCGACGAAATCCTCGCCTCGGGCCCCATTGCCGAGGCGGCTCCCCGCATCGAGCGTCTGCGCGCCGAGGCCCGGGAGCGCAAGGGATGGATCATGGACACGTACCTGCTGCGCAGGCATCCGAAGGGGTAGCACGCTCAGTAGGGGCTGGGCCCGTACGCCGGGCGGGTCGTCCCGCATGCACATGGCGCACTCCGGTGTGAAAGTGACGAATGTGACGACCACCGAGGAAACCGTGCCGCCCGCCGCGGAGGCGGCAGCACCGCCGGTGCTGGACAAGCGGCGCCGCAATGTCGTCTTCGTGACGATCATGCTGGGCATGCTCCTCGCCGCCCTGGACCAGACGATCGTGGGCACCGCTCTGCCGACGATCGTGTCGGATCTCGGCGGCGCGGCGCACATGTCGTGGGTGGTGACGGCGTACCTGCTGGCGGAGACCGTCGCCACGGTGCTGGTCGGCAAGTTCGGTGACCTGTTCGGCCGCAAGGTGGTCTTCCAGGCCTCGGCGATCATCTTCATCAGCGGTTCCTTCCTGTGCGGCCTCTCGCCGAACATGACGATGCTGATCCTCTGGCGGGCGGTCCAGGGCATCGGCGCGGGCGGTCTGATGGTGACCGCCATGGCCCTGATCGCGGATGTCATTCCGCTGCGGGAGCGCGGCAAGTACCAGGGCGCGATCGGTGCCGTCTTCGGTGTGGCCACCGTCATCGGGCCGCTCCTCGGCGGTCTGTTCACGGACCATCTGACCTGGCGCTGGGCCTTCTACGTCAACGTGCCGATCGCGATCGTCGTGGTCATCGCCGCGGCCCGCACCATTCCCGTCGTGAAGTCGGTGGTCCGCCCCGTCATCGACTATCTGGGCATCGCGTTCGTCGCGATCGGTGCCAGCGCCCTGATCCTGGCGACCAGTTGGGGCGGCAACGAGTACGCGTGGGGCTCGGGCATGATCATCGGCCTGTTCGTCGGCGGTGTGGTCGCGCTCGGCCTGTTCTGCTGGGCCGAGACCCGCGCGGCCCAACCGACCCTCCCGATGCGCCTGTTCGCCAACCCCGTCTTCACGGTCTGTTCGATCCTCAGCTTCATCGTGGGCTTCGCGATGCTCGGCGCGATGACGTTCCTGCCGACGTATCTGCAGTACGTCGACGGCGACTCGGCCACGGTCTCCGGCGTCCGTACGCTGCCCATGGTCATCGGCCTGCTCATCGCTTCCGTCTTCAGCGGCAATGTGGTCAGCAAGACGGGCCAGTACCGGATCTTCCCCATCGTCGGCTCGCTGGTGATGGCGGTGGGGCTCTATCTGCTCTCGCTGATGGGACCGGACACGAGCACCTGGCTGGCGTCGCTGTACATGTTCGTGCTCGGCGCCGGGATCGGCCTGTCCATGCAGGTGCTGACGATCGCCGTGCAGAACACCGTGCTCTACACCGACCTCGGCACCGCGACCTCCGGCGTCACCTTCTTCCGTACGCTGGGCAGCTCTTTCGGGACAGCTGTCTTCGGCACGATCTACACCAACTCCCTGAAGCCGAACCTCACCGACGGGGTCGCGGCGGCCGCCCGCACCGGCGCCGCGGATCCGGCCACGATCGCCCAGGCCTCACAGAGCCCGGAAGGGTTGAAGAGACTGCCGTCGGCGGCGGCCGAACCCATCATCAAGGCGTACGCCGACACGCTCCAGACGGTCTTCCTCTGGACGGTCCCTGTCGCGGTCCTCGGCTTCATCGTGGCCCTCTTCCTCAAACAGGTGCAGCTGCGCGACAGCGCACGCATGGGCTCGACCGACATGGGTGAGGGCTTCGCGTCCCCGTCCAGCGCCGATTCACAGCGGGTCCTGGAAGCCGCCGTCGGAAAGATCATCGGCGGTACGGAGCTGGACACCGCGCGCCGGATCGTCACCGATTCCGACACCCGCCTCGACGTGGCCGGGGCGTGGGCCGTGATGCAGGTGGAGCTGTTCACCCGGATGGTCGGCCATGCGAGTCTCGGGCTGATCGCCGCCCGGCGTCGGCTGCCCCCGGAGGTCCTGGTACCGGTCTTCGACCGTATGGTCGAGGAGGGCTACCTCACCCGCGACGGCTCACTCCTCTCGCACACCGCGGCGGGCGAACGGGAGGCGCAGGTCCTCGGCAAGGCGTGGGGCAGCTGGCTCGCCCAGCGTGTGGAGCAGGACATCGGCCGCCCGTCGGGCGAGGACCTGCGCGCCGCCGTCGACTCCATCGCCAAGCGGCTGCTGGTCGAGGACCTGTCCAACGGCCTGCCGTCCGGCCGGCAGCTGAAGTCGGCTGCCGGCGCTCCCGGCTGACGCGCCCGTCAGCGCGCGCCGAGGTCCAGCCGGGCCAGGACCGACGCGACGTCCGGGACCGCGCTCACGCCGTCCGGAAGGGGCGGACGGCGTACGACGACAACCGGGAGCCCGAGGTCACGTGCGGCCGCCAGCTTCGCCGCCGTCGCCTCTCCCCCGCTGTCCTTGGTGACCAGGACGTCGATGCGATGCTCGCGCAGCAGGGTTCTCTCGCCGTCCACCGTGAACGGACCGCGCGCCAGCAACACCTCGACGTCCGGGGGCAATGGCGGTTCGGGCGCCTCCACCGACCGTACGAGAAAGTGAAGTTCGGACAGCTCCGCGAAGGCGGCGAGGCCCAGGCGGCCCGTGGTGAGGAAGGCGCGGCGGCCCCACTCCGGGAGCAGCGCGGCGGCTTCGGCCAGGGAGGCCACCGAGTGCCAGCGGTCGCCGGGGCCTGGACGCCAGCCGGGGCGGCGCAGCACCATGGCCGGAACGCCGGTCGCCGCCGCGGCCCGAGCCGCGTTCGCCGTGATGCCTGTCGCGAACGGGTGCGTCGCGTCCGCCACGGCGTCCACCCGATGCTCGTGCAGCCACCGGGCCAGACCGTCCGCCCCGCCGAATCCCCCGATCCGTACCTCGCCATCGAGCGCTCCGGGCCGGGAAACACGCCCGGCCAGCGACGTGGTCACCCGCACTCCGGGGCACGCCGCCAGCCGGGCGGCGAGTTCTCGCGCCTCGGTGGTGCCGCCGAGGACCAGGACGTGGGGGGACATGGGGTCGAGCGTACGGGGCACGCCGCTCTCCGACGCGGTCGGCCGGTCAGGCAAAGCTCGGGACGTGAGGGCTGTCAGGCGAAGCGGGGGAACAACCTCAGAGCGTTGTCGCGCTCCACACCTCGCAGTTCCCCCTCGGTGAAGCCGTCGAAGCCCGTGAGCTTGTCGATGTTGCGGACGACCGTGGGCTCCGGGGCCGCCGGCCAGTCGGTGCCGAACAGGATGTGGTCGGCGGAGGTCACTTCGAGCGTCGGCAGCAGGGAGTTGCCGCGGGCATCACCACGTTTCCCAGGCCAGGCATCACATCCACACCGACGACTGGAAGCACTTCGTGGACGGGAAAGCCGACGACGCCGTACGCGCCAAGGTCGCTCCGCTGCACGACATCGCCGTGCTGCGGGAGGGCGACACAGTCTCGCCGTACGACTGGCTGCGTCTCGTACACGCGCCGGGACACACACCGGGCGCCTCGGTCGCACTGATCGAGTCACAGGGGCAGAGCCTCGCCCTCGTCGGTGACCTGTTCCACCACCCGGCGGCGCTGGACCACCCGCACTGGCGCTGCGGTTTCGACTGGGACGCACCGGCCGCGGCGGCCACCCGGGCGCTCTGGCTGGAGACGCTGAGCGCCACGGGAACGCCGCTGGTCGGACCGCACTTCCCCGAACTCCGGCCGGTCACGCTCCGATGAACCGGCCGCATTCTCCGAAAGGCTCGCCATGAGCAGCGTGAAACTCGCCATGAGCAGCGTCAAAGCGGCGGTCTGCCGACCCGACAGTGACGAACCCTTCGTGCTGGAGGAGCTGAGCATCGGCGATCCCCGCCCGGACGAGGTGCTGGTGCGCTTCACCGCGGCTGGGCTGTGCCATACGGATCTGGACGTGGCGGCCGGACGTATGCCGACCCCTCTCCCGGTCGTCGCCGGGCACGAGGGAGCCGGTGTCGTCGAGGCGGTCGGCTCCGCCGTCACCGGGTTCGGGCCCGGCGACCGGGTGGTGGCCGGCTTCAGCTTCTGCGGCAGCTGCCGGAACTGTCTGAGCGGACAGCCCGCGTACTGCCCCCTCCACTTCCCGCTGAACTTCGGTGCCCAGCGCGCCGACGGCACCGTCGGGCTGTACGACTGTGCGGGCGAGCCCGTGCACGACCACTTTTTCGGGCAGTCGTCCTTCGCCGGGTACGGGCTGTGCCGCCCCAGCAGCCTGATCAAGGTCGGCGGGACGGACGTACCCGATCATGTGCTCGCTCCCCTCGGGTGCGGCATCATCACCGGCGCCGGGGCGGTCTGGAACCAGCTGAAGGTCACGCCGGGCAGCACAGTGGCCGTGTTCGGGGCCGGGGCCGTCGGGCTGAGCGCGGTCATGGCGGCCGCGGCGGCCGGCGCCGCGCGGATCATCGTGACCGACCCGCACGCCTCGCGGCTCGACCTCGCCGCGCATCTCGGCGCGACCGACGTCATCGACGCCACGGACGGCCTCGCCGTCGAAGGGGTACGGGAGCTCACCGGCGGCGCGGGCGTCGAGTTCAGCGTGGAGTCCACCGGCGTACCCGAGGTGATGTCACAGGCGGTGGCCGCGCTCGCCCCGCTGGGAAGTGCGGCGATCCTCGGTGTCGCTCCGGACGCGGACCTGCGGACCAGCGCATTCGCGCTCCTCGAAGGACGGACCGTGAGCGGTTCGATCGTCGGGCACCAGGCCCCGGCGGTACTCGTTCCACGCATCCTCGACCTTCATGGCAAGGGCCGCTTTCCCCTGGAGGCCGTGATCCGCACCTACGCACTGGACGACATCAACAAGGCCGTCGACGAGGTGCGTTCGGGGACCGCCGTCAAGGCCGTCCTCATCCACTGAACCGACCGACTCGACCGAGCCGCTCTCCCTCAAGCAAGGACGAAAGACATGTCAGGGATTCGTCTGTCCGAGGCCTGTGGCGCTTCGCTCCGCTCGCCCGGGTGCCCGGGAACCTGACGCGGGAGACCCTGCGCCGGAACGTCACCGGCGTGGCCGGGTGGATCGACCACGTCAAAGAACAGGGCCCGCCCGGTCAGCGCAGCAGCAGCTGCGCCCCGCCCAGCACCGTCGCCGCGATCACCAGCCGCTCGAAGAGCCGCTGGTTGATCCGGTGCACGGCCCACTTGCCAAGGACGGCCCCCGGCAGCACGAAGGCCGCCAGCGCCGCGTCCAGCAGCAGCGAGTTCCCGTCGATCAGGCCGAGGCCCACACTGAACGGCACCTTCGACACATTGACGATCAGGAAGAAGAAGGCGGAGGTGCCCAGGAAGCCGAGCTTCCGGAAGCCCGCCGACAGGAGATACATGGACATCACGGGGCCGCCCGCGTTGGCGACCATCGTGGTGAAGCCGCCGAGCACGCCGTACGAACGGGCCTTGACCCGGCCACTCCGCGTCGCCACCGAGTCGGGTTCCTCGTCCTTCTTGGCGGCCCGCCTGCGCCACAGGGTGACCGCCGCCATCATCAGCAGGATCGCGCCGATCGAGGTGCGGACGACCCCGTCGTCGGCCCACACCAGGAACAGCGTGCCGAGGACGACTCCCGCGGCGACCGCCGGGAACAGCCGCCAGAGCGTGGGCCAGTGGGCGTGCCGCCGGTAGGTGAGCACCGCGAGTACGTCCCCGACGATGAGGATGGGCAGCAGCACCCCCGTCGAGGCGCGGGCGGGCAGCACGGCGGCGAAGATCGCCAGGCTGACCGTGTTGGCCCCGCTGACGGCGGTTTTCGAGAAACCGACGAGCAGGGCCGCGGCGGCGAGCGCGGCGAACTCCCAGACAGATATGTGCCAGAGCGTCATCGTGTTCATGCGGGAACCGATGCTATGCCCACGCATCTCGTGAGCGTAAGGACCGTCTCGCCCATTGGCCCCTGGGGTGTCCTCGGGACGTACGGCGGACCGGGTCAGGGCGCCCCTCAGCCTCGCCGGCGCTTGACCGTGGGCCGCCGCCGATGGATTCGCCATGACCTCGGTACACGGTGCGCCGGACGGGTGTCCGGCGTCAGCAGTCCCCCGTCGCCCCGCCTGCGGCGCACGGATCGTCCGCGAGTCCCAGTCTCACGAAGGCGCCGGCGAACGACGCGAAGCCCTTCTCGCCCAGCGGTTCCACCACACGGCGGCGCACCGAGTCGGCGAACACCCTGGCCGCGGCCGTGGCGGTCTCGCGGCCCTGGGGCGTGAGCGCGGCGTAGGTCACCCTGCGGTCCGCACTCGACGGCCGGCGCTCGACGAGCCCCGCGACGGCCAGCTTGTCGACCACTCCGGTCGTCCCGGCGGTGGAGAATCCGAGCGTCTGGGCGACCAGTCGCATCGGGGCCGCCTGCTCCGGAGTGGTGGCCAAAAAGCACAGCACTTCGAGCATCGACGGCGGCAGCCCGATCTCGCGCTGCGCGTCGCCGAGGAGCTGGTCCGAGAGCTCCCGGAATCCGGTCGCCAGAGAGTTCCAGCGCTGGAGCAGTTCGGCCTCCTCGGCGCTGGGGGACCCTGCCGCGCCGGCACTGGGGCACTCCATCGAGGCAGGCCACTCCACCCGCCCCGCCGCTTGCTGCGACTCCCCCATGCACTGGCTCCCATCCACCGATCCACGTCCCGGCCCGCTTGCCGAGGATACCCCGCCCAGCTATTATCTCGCTAACTATCTAATAGCTGGCAACATATTGAGCCTTCAAGCGGCCAGCGTGGAACAGCATGCGTTCCGGCGCCTGGATCACCGCGAATTCCCTCCGGATCACTCACGAAAGGCCCGACCGATCATGTCCAACACCACCTCGAACTCCCACTCCTCCGGTTCACTCACGGACGTCGGTCCGGGCCGCTGGACGCTCGACCCGGGCGGTACGTCGGCCCGCATCCAGAACAGGACGATCTGGGGCCTCGTCAACGTCAAGGGTGTCTTCACCAAGGTCAGCGGCGAGGGCGAGGTGCTCGCCGGGGGCGGTGCGCACGGCAGCATCACGATCGACGCCGCCTCCCTGGACACCAAGAACACCAAGCGTGACGTGCACCTGCGCTCCGCGGACTTCTTCGATGTCGACAAGTACCCCTCGATCGTCTTCACCGCCACCGGCGTCACCCCGGTCGGCGACGGCACCGTCCAGGTAACCGGCGAGCTGACCGTGCTCGGCGTGAGCCGCGCGCTCTCCTTCACTGCGGAGGCCGCCGAGATCTCGACGGACGCCGTCACCCTCAGCGCCGAACTCCCGGTGGACCGCAAGGAGTTCGGCATGACCTGGAGCCAGGCCAACATGATCAAGCCCCTGACCCTCGTCACGCTCACCGCGCGCTTCGTACGCCAGTCCTCCTGACGCTCCCTTCGCATACAGGTGCGCGCGGCTCGAGGGACCCCGCTCCGCGGCTGGGGAGTGGTGCGAGTCACGGTCGACCCGGAGGGTCTGACCTGGAGCGGCGCGCACCAAGCGGGAGTCATGGAAAGTACGATCAACGAATGGCTGACACGACCGAAACCACGCCCGGCTGGCTGAGTACCGACGATCTCGAGCTGGCGCGCGCACGTATGCCGATCCTCTACGTCGAGGCCGTGCCGGTGCGCGTCGACGACAACGGCGAGGTGACCAGCATCGGACTGCTGCTGCGCATCGGCCCGGAGGGCACGGTGAGCCGTGCCCTCGTCTCCGGCCGGGTGCTGCACCACGAGCGGGTCCGGGACGCCCTCATGCGTCATCTGGAGAAGGACCTCGGCCCGGTGGCACTGCCACGGGTCCCGGCCTCCCCGCAGCCCTTCACGGTCGCGGAATACTTCCCGACGCAGGGGACGACGCCCTTCCACGACCCCCGCCAGCACGCGGTGTCGCTCGCCTACATCGTGCCGGTGGCCGGCGACTGCCGCCCCCGGCAGGACGCTCTCGACCTGGTCTGGTTCAGCCCGGAGGAGGCTTCCTCGCCCGTCGTCCAGAACGAGATGCCGGGCGGACAGGGAGTCCTCCTCAAGCAGGCCCTCGCGCACGTCGGCTGCCTGTCCTGACCGAGGTCGTTCGGACCGCGGCCACCCGTGGAGTGACCCCGCATGCGCTGCTTCAGTGCAGATCCGCGCGCGCGGGGCTGTCGTCGAGGAAGCCGCCCGACTGGTGCTGCCACAGCTTCGCGTAGGCGCCTTCCGACACGAGAAGCTCCTGGTGGGTGCCCTGTTCGACGATCCGTCCGCGGTCGAGGACGACGAGCTGGTCCATGGTGGCGACCGTGCTCAACCTGTGCGCCACCACGAGCGCCGTCCGGCCTTCCATGAGCCGCCACAGCGCCTCCTGGACGAGGACCTCGCTCTCGGAGTCCAGGGCGCTGGTCGCCTCGTCGAGCAGCAGGATCGGCGCGTCGCGCAGGATCGCCCTGGCGAGGGCGACCCGCTGGCGCTGTCCGCCGGACAGCTTCACACCGCGCTCGCCCACCATGGTGTCGAATCCGTCCGGCAGCGCTTCGGCGAACTCCGTGACGTGCGCCGCCTCGGCCGCGCGGCGGATCTCGGCGTCGGTGGCGTCCGGCCGGGCGAACGCGATGTTGTCCCGCAGCGAGCGGTGGAACATCGCGGGGTCCTGCGGCACGTAGGCGGTCAGGCTGCGCAGGTCCGCCTGGCGCAGCCTGCTGATGTCCTGCCCCCCGATCAGGATCCGGCCGCCGTGGATGTCCGTCATCCGCAGCAGCAGCCGGGTGAGCGTGGTCTTGCCTCCGCCGGACCGGCCGACGAGACCGATCCTCGCTCCGCTGGGCACGGTCAGGTCGAGTCCCTCGAAGAGCGGTTCCGCGCCCGCGTGGGCGAAGGTCACCTCTTCGAAGCGGACGTCGGCGGCCCGGGACCGCAGCGGCTCAGGCGATGCCGGGTCGAGCACGGTCGGCGGCGTCAGCAGCAGTTCGGTGAACTGGGCGGCCTCCGTCATCGAGCTCTCCACGCGACGGTAGATCTGGTTGAACTCGAACATGATCCGCGTCGCGTTGGTGTAGTACATGAAGGCGACCACCACCGACTCGACGCCGTTGCCGCCCCCGCCGAGCGCGACCGCGAGCAGCAGGCCCAGCGCGTTGGTCAGTACGGACATCGGCGCGACCAGCGTGTCGATGCGCAGGTTGCCGTAGTCCCAGGACCTCAGTGTGAGCCGCCGCGACACCGCGACGCGTGACCGGTGCTCGGCGGCCTCACGCTCCTCCGCGGCGAACGCCCGGACCGTGTCCATGTTCATCAGGCTGTCGGCGACGTGCCCCGACACCCGGGCGATCGCCTCCTCACGCTGGTCGACCAGGGCCTGGCGGCGCCGGATGAGAGGCACCACGCACAGCACCGTCAGCGCGATCATCACCAACAGCCCTACGACGAGCAGCGGTTCGTACAGCCACAGCACCACCGATCCGAATACCAGCGGCACGAAGCTGCCCACGATCTGGAACGTCATCGTGTCGACGAAGTCCTCGAAGCGTGAGGCGAAGCTCAGCACCCGCTTGGTCAGCGACCCGGCGAAGTTGTCGTGGAAGAACGCGGCGTCCTTGGCGAACAGCTCGTCCATGCCGATCACATACAGGTGCTCGATGCCGAGGGCGTCGACGCGGTTCAGGCAGTGCAGGCCGATGCGCCACAACGTCTCCGCGAGCAGCAGGACACCGGCGAAGGCAAGGACGTAGGGCAGTGTCGAGCCGATGGCGATATCGGCGTCGTCGGCGATTTCGCCGACGAGCTTCGCGATGATCAGCGGCGTGATGTAGTTGATGCCGATGTTGCCCAGCGCGGGCAGCAGCATCGCGGGCACCGTCAGCCGCCGGAGCCGGACCAGCTCCCGTCCGTAACAGCGAAGCGCGAGGAGTACCGGGCCCTTGCCGGGTAAAACCCCACGCGATTCAGTCGTTGCCATCCCTACCTCGCTCGGACCGGTCCCCGAGGGACGGGGCACGACGACGGAGCCTCCGCGCGGCTCTCGGCGACGCCGATGTGCGAGTACGGGCAGGCCAGGACTCGAATTGTCCTGTGACACGGACTGTGGAGTCCAAGCGTTTTTCTCAGCCAACGGTGCGTCAGCCGACGGTTCTTGAGACGGGCAGCACCGTCGTGATCGAACCGAGCGAGCCGACCCCGCTCACCGGGAAACGGTTCATGGACGAGGTCGGTGGGGTGACGGAGAGGATTACACCACCCTCGCCCACCCCGCCAGCCGGCGCCCGGCCCGTCGAGTCCGCCCGAACTCGAAGGTTTCCGCGCCCCGCGCATGCGCGCCAAGACCGTCGAGCTCGACTCGAGCCACCGGTCGATCGGCGCACCCCGATGCGATCGCGCAGCTGATCCTGGACGCCGCCGCCCACACGGCCCCCGGCCCCTGGCCCGGACACCACCCGCGGGCCGCTCTCACCAGCCGGTCAGCAGAAGGTGATTGAGGAGCAGGGCGAGAGCGGCCTGTGCAGTGAGCCAGGCTCGGGGACGGGTCAGGAACGCGCAGGCCGGCAGCAGCCACACCACGAACGGCAGCCAGATGCGTTCCGTCTCCGCCTTGCTCATGCCGGAGAGGTCGGCGACGAGGAGGGCGAGCAGGGCGGCGAGGACGAGCAGGGCGAGACGGGATCCGGGAGCGGGTGCGCGGAGGCGGGCACGGACGTCCTCGCGCACCGGGGCCGCGCCGACCCGCCGCAGGCCCGCCACCGTCGCCGGGCCCGCGATCAGCACCGTGCACGCGAGGTTCGCCCACACCCAGTACCCGTACGGCCGGACACCTCCGGCCCCCTGGTAGTAGCGGGTCACCAACAGGCGGTACGCCTCCCACCAGTCGAAGCCGGCGAAGGTGAACACGATCGGGACGACGAGGGCCCCGGCGACCACGTACGGGAGGGGACGCAGCCGCCGCGTTCCAAGCAGCAGAACGGCCACGGCGATGACCGCGATCAGCGTCAGCCCGTACGAGAGATACATCGTGAGGCCGAGGAGGAGCCCGGAGACGAGGCCGGTCGCCCGCGGCCGGTACCCCGTGACCGCGAGGGCGAGGAACGCGAGGGCCCAGGCGGCGACCGCGGCGAAGTACCCGTCCGCGGAAGTCCCCATCCAGACGGCGGCCGGGGCCAGGACGAGGAAGGGCGCGGCGCGGCGAGCGAGCGCCTCCCCGGACAGCGCTCGTACGGTGACGAGCACCGCGACCGCCGCCGTCGCTCCGACGGTGATGCACCAGACGCCCGCCCAGGCCCCACCGCCGAACCCGATCCGGTCGAGCAGGACGAACGTGAGGGTGGCCGCCGGAGGATGTCCGGCGACGTGCGCGGGCCAGTGGTCGGGGGATCCGATCAGGATGTGGTGCGTGAAGTCCCGCAGGGTGTGCGGGATGTCGTGGAAGCGGTCGATGACCTGGAGGTACTCGTACCTGGTCGTCAGCCGCTGGGCGATCCCGCGCTGCCAGCCGTCGACCAGGGCGAGGGAGAACGTCCACGCCAGGCCGGTGCCCCAGATGCTCAGCAGCAACGTGCGCCAGGGCAGCCGGGCGGCGACGAGCGGGCCGTAGGCGACGACCGCGACGGCCACCACGATCGCGGCCGGGGTGCCGGGGCCGACGTGCGGATCCCACCGCGAGTACAGCGGCGGCCAGCCGACGTGGAGTGTTCCGTCGCGGTGCTCGACGGCGGTGCCGACCAGCGCGGCGGCCAGCACGAGGAGCGCGGCGGCAAGGGCCGCGGACAGGTCACGGAGAAGATCGCGGTTCACACCAGCACGTTAGGACGGGGTCCGGTCTCCGCGGCCCCCCACCAGGGCGAACGTCAGAGTTTCGTCATGGTTCACGGACCCTTTCGTGGGCTGTCCCGCACCTACGGTCGAGGCATGCCACGGTCCCCGTCCTCCCCCGCTTTCTGGCGCAGTCCGCTGCGCGGCCCCTGGTTCACCTCCGTGCTGGGCGTCGTCCTGCTCGGCGGGATCACGCTGCTGTTCGTGACGGGTCTCCTGTCGTACGCCGCCTACAACCCGGGCCTGTCCGGGGTGAACGACATGACCCCGGACAAGGGTCTGCTCGGCCTCTATCTCTTCTCCTGGCCGACCGATCCGCACTGGCTGTACCGGCTCACGCAGGGCGTCCACGTCACGCTCGGCATCACCCTGATCCCCGTACTGCTGGCGAAGTTGTGGTCGGTCGTGCCGAAGCTGTTCGCGCTGCCGCCCGCCCGGTCCCTCGCGCACGCGCTGGAGCGGATCTCACTGCTTCTGCTGGTCGGAGGCGCCCTGTTCGAGTTCATCACGGGCGTACTGAACGTCCAGCTCGACTACCTCTTCCCGGGCTCCTTCTACTCGCTGCACTTCTACGGAGCCTGGGTGTTCTTCGCGGCGTTCCTGACGCACGCGGTGCTGAAGATGCCGACAGCCCTACGCAACCTGCGCCAAATGCGGGAGGAACACCCCTCGCAGGACGGGGAGTTGGTGTCCCCGGATCCGGCCGAGCCCACCGTCTCGCGGCGTGGCGCCCTCGGCTTCGTCGGCGGCGGATCGCTGCTGCTGTTCGCCACGACGGCGGGCCGGAGCTTCGACGAGCCGCTGCGGGAAACGGCCCTGCTGGCGCCGCACGGCGGCCCTGAACCGGGTTCCGGGCCCGGCGCGTTCCAGATCAACAAGACCGCCCGGTCACGCGGGATCAGCGCGACGGAGACGAGCGCGGAGGCCTGGCGGCTGGTCGTCGAGGGACATGGCCGGACGGTCCGCCTGAGCCGGGCCGAGCTGCTCCGACTCCCTTTGCACAGCGCCGCTTTGCCCATCGCCTGTGTGGAGGGCTGGTCAACCTCCGACCAGATGTGGCAGGGGGTGCGGCTGCGGGATCTGGCGCGGCTCGTGGGCTATGAGCAGGCACTCGACGTCCTGGTGGAGTCACTCCAGCGGCACGGGGCTTTCCGCCGCGCTGCCCTGCGTGACAACCAGGTGCGTGACCCGGATTCCCTGCTCGCCCTACTCGTCAACGGCGCGCCGCTCACCCCCGACCACGGGTACCCGGCGCGGATCATCGTCCCCGCGGCACCCGGCGTGCTCAACACCAAGTGGGTGGCCCGGCTGACGTTCGGAAACCTGTGAGGAGAACTGAGATGCGGCAACGGTTCAAGGTGAGTGTCATCGGCAGTCCGCTGCAACTCCTGCTGCTCGCCTGCTCGTTCGCGCTCGCCGGTTACGCGGGAGTGCGGCTGCCCGCGGGCGACTGGTTCGGGGTTGTCCTGTGGTTCGTGGGTGCGGCGTTGCTGCACGACCTGGTGCTGCTGCCGCTGTACGCGGGGGCGGACCGGGCACTCTCAGGAGCGCTGGGAGCGGTCGGCCGCCGGGAGTGGACGGTATTCGTCCGGGTGCCGGCGGCGCTCTCCGGACTCCTGCTGCTGGTGTGGTTTCCGCTGATCAGCGGGCAGGTGGCGGGCCACTACCGGTCCGCGACCACCCTGTCCGGCGACGGGTTCCTGTCCCGCTGGCTGCTGATCACGGCCGCGCTGTTCGGCGGCTCCGCGGTACTGCTGGTGCTGCGGTTGCGCAGGGCGACGAAGGAACGGCCGCCCGCCTCCCACTGACCGTCCGGGCGCCAGCCCGCGCGCACCGCGTGCCTCAGCAGGGCCGGCGTACCGAGACGGGCCCAGGGGAAACCCGGACCGGCGGCGCCGGGGGCGTCGGTGACGCGGACGACATGGACGTGGACGCGTTCGTCGACGTCCATGTCCGGGACCGCCTCGACGATCAACAGACCTCCGGGGGCGAGGAGTTGGGACATCCGGAGGAGCAGGGCGGCCGGGTCGCCGCCGATGCCGACGTTGCCGTCGATGAGGAGGGCCGTGTCCCACCGGCCCTCACCGGGAAGCGGTTCGAAGACGGACCCGCACAACGCCTGCCCACCCAGCCGCACGGTGTGCGCGACAGCCGCCTCGCTGACGTCGATGCCGAGCGCGGGCCGGCCCCGCGCCGCGAGCTCGGCGACGAGCCGCCCCGGCCCGCACCCCACGTCGAGCACGGCGCCTTCACAGCGCCGCAGGGCCTCCAGATCGGCCGCGTCGGCACGTGCGCACCAACGCTCGATGTCCAGGGGGAGCAACCAGCCGTCGGGGCGGCGGAGGTAGAGGGGGCCCTGGCCCGTACGGAGTGCGTCGGAGTACGGGTCGGCCGACCAGGCGGTGGACGGACTCGCGGCTCTGTGGGGCGCTTGGGCGCGAGCCCGTTCAGGCTGGGAGCGGAGTCCCCCACCGACGGGAACAGGCATGCGTCCAGCGGGCGCGGCGTGAGCGCCGGCTCCTGCGCTCATCGGCGGCTCACCGCCCGCACCCGGGCCAGCTCCGCGGCGAACCGGCCCTGCGGTGCCAGCGCCGCGACCGCCTCCGCGTCGGACGCGGTGTCGACGTCCCGGAGCCGGGGCAGATCACGTACCCGCAGACCCGCAGCGGTCAGCCGGTCCCGTTGTACGGCGCCCGTGGTCGGCGTCGACATCGCTACACCGCGCAGCAGTTCGGGGTCAGGAACGGCGAGGCCCAGCGCCCAGAAGCCGCCGTCCTCGGCGGGTCCGAAATACGCGTCGCAGTCGGCGAAGTCCACGGTGAGCAGTGCGGGCGTCACCTGAGGCGTGTCCATGCCGATGAGCAGCGTAGGCCCTTCGCAGCCCGCGAAAGCGGCGGCCAGCCGCTCGTCCAGACCTCCCGCGCACTGCGGTACGACGTCGAAGCCGGGCGGCAGCCACGGGCCGGGGGTGCCGTCGAGCACCAGTACACGGCGCCGCGCGGGCGTCGCCGCCACCGTACGCAGGGTGTCCGCGAGGGCCGTCTCGGCGAGCAGTGCCGCTTCCCGGGGTGTGAACGGCGGCGTGAGCCGGGTCTTCACCCGCCCCGGTCGCGGCTCCTTGGCGATGACGAGCAGAGTGCTCACTGGGCGGTTCCTCCTGGAGAGGTGGCGGGCGCCTCGACCGGCGCCGGTGGTTCGGCCAGAACGCGGCGCATGTCCCGTACCGCCTGCCAGCTGCCGCGCCAGGTGCCGGTGACCTTGGAGGTGCCGGTGCGCGGCAGGTACGGCACGTCGCGCTCGGTGACGCGCCAGCCGGCGTCGGCGGCACGGACGACCATCTGGAGTGGATAGCCGCTGCGGCGGTCCGTGAGGGTGAGGTCGAGCAGCGGTGCGCGGCGGGCGGCCCGGAGCGGGCCGAGGTCGTGGAGGCGTAGCCCCGTACGGCGGCGCATCAGCCGGGCCAGCGCGAGGTTGGCCGCCCGGGCGTGCGCGGGCCAGGCGCTCCGGCCCTGCGGGCGACGCCGCCCGAGCACGAGGTCCGCCTCGCCGTCCCGTACCTCCCGTACGAAGGGGACGAGCAGGGAGGGGTCGAGCGAGGCGTCGCAGTCGCAGAAGCACACGAACTCCGCGGTGGCGGCGGTCAGTCCGGCGTGACAGGCGGCGCCGAATCCGCGGCGTGTCTCACGCACGACGGTCGCGCCGAGGCTGCGGGCCAGTTCCGCCGAGCCGTCCGTGGACCCGTTGTCCACGACCAGCGCGCGCCAGCCCGGCGGGATGCGGGCGAGTACCCAGGGCAGGGCCGCGGCCTCGTTCAGACAGGGGAGGACCACGTCGACTTGCGGGTCCTTTGCGGGAAGGGCGGGATGTGCGGTCACGGCTTCACCCTACGAACACGAAAGGGGCATATCTGGCTTGGCCTCCTTACGAAACACGGACGTCGAGCGGCACTCGCGGCACGGGGGCGGGGCCGGTGGGAGGCTGGACGCATGCAGCAGCCGTACGAATCCACAGGTACCGGGCGTGTGCCGAGCGGGCAGGAGGACACGGCCCCAGGTGGGTCCGGGGCCACGACGCGCGTTCTCGTCGTCGACGACGATCCGACCGTCGCCGAGGTCGTCTCCGGCTACCTCGACCGCGCGGGGTACGTCGTGGACCGTGCCGCGGACGGGCCCGCCGCGCTCGCCCGGGCCGCCGCGCACTGGC
This sequence comes from Streptomyces sp. NPDC058470, assembly GCF_042721055.1. Classification (NCBI taxonomy): domain Bacteria; kingdom Bacillati; phylum Actinomycetota; class Actinomycetes; order Kitasatosporales; family Streptomycetaceae; genus Streptomyces; species Streptomyces sp. NPDC058470. Next base: position 41,888 of record NZ_JBHXMF010000025.1, on the reverse strand, counting down.
CGGACATGGTGGTGCTGGATCTGATGCTGCCGGGGATGGACGGCCTTGAGGTGTGCCGGCGCTTGCGGGCGCACGGTCCCGTGCCCGTCATCATGCTCACCGCCCGCGGCGACGAGGACGACCGGATCCTGGGCCTGGAGGTCGGCGCCGACGACTACGTCACGAAGCCGTTCAGCCCCCGGGAACTGGTGCTCCGGGTGGAGTCGGTCCTGCGCCGCGCGCGGCCTGCCACCGGCACCCGCCCCCTCCACGCGGCCGGTCTCACCGTGGACCCTGCGGCCCGCCGTGCCACCAAGAACGGTGACGAACTCGCCCTCACCATCCGTGAGTTCGACCTCCTCGCCTTCTTCCTCCGCCATTCCGGCCGAGCCTTCAGCCGCGAGGACCTGATGCGCGAGGTCTGGGGCTGGGACTTCGGCGACCTGTCGACGGTCACGGTCCACGTACGCCGGCTTCGGGGGAAGGTCGAGGACGACCCCGCGAGGCCCCGGCTGATCCACACGGTGTGGGGCGTCGGCTACCGCTTCGACGGCACACCACGCGAAGAGGCGGTCTGACCATGCTCGACACCACACCCCTGGAAGGGTCGGTCTGACCATGCACGGCACGACACCCCGCAAAGAGGCGGTCTGACCATGCTCGACACCACGCCTCGCCAAAGGGCGGCCTGACCATGCTCGACACAACACCCCTCGAAGAAATGGTCTGACCATGCTCGACGCGACGCCCTTCGAAGAGATGGCCTGACATGCGCGACATGCTGCTCATCGCCCTCTACGCCTTCCTCGGCGCCGCCACGGCCGGGCTGCTCGGCGCGGGTGCGCTCCGGCTGGTCCGGCGGCGGTCGCTGACCGCGTCCCTCGCCGTCGTGGCCGCCGTGGCCGTGGCCGCGATGCTCGCCGGGACGCTGGCCGTGGCCTGGGCGATGTTCCTGTCCTCGCACGACCTGACCGTGGTGACGACGGTCGTCGCGATGGCTGCCGTCGTGTCCCTGGCGACCGCTCTCCTCCTCGGCCGCTGGGTCGTCTCCCGCAGCCGGGCGCTCACTCTCGCCGCCCGCTCCTTCGGCGACGACGGCGACTTCGCGGCCCCCGAGGGCCCCGCCATTGCCGAACTCACGGCGTTGAGCCGGGAGTTGGCGGCCACCAGCGCCAAACTCGCCGAGTCCCGTACCCGTGAGCGCGCCTTGGAGACCTCGCGCCGCGAACTCGTGGCGTGGATCTCGCACGACCTGCGCACTCCGCTCGCCGGGCTGCGCGCGATGTCGGAGGCCCTGGAGGACGGCGTCGCGGCCGACCCGGACCGCTACCTCCGCCAGATCCGCACCGAGGTCGAACGCCTCAACGACATGGTCGGCGACCTCTTCGAACTGTCCCGCATACACGCCGGGACACTCGCCCTCTCCCCCTCCCGGATGTCGCTGTACGACCTTGTCGGCGACGCCCTCGCAGGAGCGCACCCGCTCGCCCGCGAACTCGGTGTACGGCTGGTCGGCGACCGGATCGAACCGGTGCCCATCGAGGTGGACGGCAGGGAGATGAGCCGCGTCCTGGGCAATCTGCTGGTCAACGCGATCCGGCGGACGCCCGCCGACGGCACGGTCGCGGTGGCGGCCGAGCGGTCGGACGAGGGGGTCGTGCTGTCCGTCACCGACGGCTGCGGAGGCATCCCGGAAGAAGACCTCCCGCGTGTCTTCGACACCGGCTGGCGAGGCACGCACGCGCGGACACCTCCCGCGGGCGCGGGGCTCGGCCTCGCGATCGTCCGGGGCATCGTGGAGGCCCACCGGGGACAGGCCGCCGTGCACAACGTCCCCGGCGGCTGCCGCTTCGAGGTCACGCTCCCCGCGGCCGAGGCCTGAGCGGAGGCACCCTGCGAAGGGCTACTCCCCTCGCAGCTTCGCCGACGCGAACTCCCGCATTCCCTCGGCGAACCCGACCTCGGCCTTCCAGCCCAGCTCGGCCCGCAGCCGGGACGAGTCGGCCGTGATGTGGCGCACATCGCCGAGCCGGTACTCCCCGGTCACGACGGGGTCGGGCCCGCCGTACGCGGAGGCCAGAGCGCGCGCCATCTCGCCGACCGTGTGAGGCTCCCCGCTCCCGGTGTTGTACGCCGTCGACGCCCCCTCCCGGGGCTCGGCCTCCAGCGCGGCCACGTTGGCCGCCGCCACATCCCGTACGTGCACGAAGTCCCGTCGCTGACCGCCGTCCTCGAAGACACGTGGGGCCTCGCCGCGGGCGAGCGCGGACCGGAAGAAGGAGGCGACACCCGCGTACGGGGTGTCGCGCGGCATCCCGGGCCCGTACACGTTGTGGTAGCGCAGCGACACCGCCGAACCGCCCGTGGACCGTGCCCACGCCGCCGCCAGATGTTCCTGGGCCAGCTTGGTCGTCGCGTACACGTTCCGCGGGTCGACCGGAGCGTCCTCACCGACAAGGCCGGACGTCAACTCCTCACCGCAGCGCGGACACCGGGGCTCGAAACGCCCCGCGTCCAGATCGGCGACGGCCCGGGGCCCGGGCCGCACCGTCCCGTGCCACTCACACGCGTACGCGCCCTCGCCGTACACCACCATCGACCCCGCGAGCACCAGCCGCCGTACCCCCGCGTCGGCCATCGCGGCGAGCAGCACCGCCGTACCGAGGTCGTTGTGGGACACGTACTCGGCGGCGTCGCCGAAGCCCTTCCCCAGCCCGACCATCGCTGCGTGGTGGCACACGGCGTCGACGCCCGGCAGGGCGGACGCGACCGCCTCGGTGTGGCGCACGTCAGAGCCGTGGCGCAGGTCGTACCCGACCGGCTCGTGCCCCCGCGCGATCAGTGCCTCGACGACATGGGACCCGATGAACCCGGCTCCGCCGGTGACCAGTACTCGCATGGGCGAAAGGCTAGGACCACGAGGACGCCGTGCGGCGGCACCGGACGGTCACGTCACGAGTCCGTAAGACCCCGGCGAACCCGGTCGGTCGTCGGCGGCGCACTCGGCCGCGTGCCTTCCCTCATGAAAATCCATCGCTTTTATTTACGTCAACAGGCGTGCGCCCTACAGTGCCGTGAGGTGCGGGGACGACGGAACGAAACGGTCGATCACTCCCGGGACGGCGGCGCACAGCTCGCCACTTGAGGTCCGTAAGGCCAGTACTTGAGGTTCGTAAGTCCAGAAGATGGACATACGGGACGGAGTTTTGACAGGCGCTTGACAAACTCGGCGCGCTTCACGAGTATGCAAAACATCTGCAGATGACTGCAAATATCGAATTGCAGTACGCAATTACTGATCTCTGCCTACAGTTCGCATCCCAGTACGGCTGATGCACGCGGCAAGCGCGGCCGGAACGCGCCCATGCCTGACAACCCGCACGTCAGGAAGGAACCCCCCATGTCTCGGCGCCCTCGCGCAGGGCTGAGAATGCTCACTGCGCTCGCACTCATCCTGGCCGGTGCCGCCACGGCGGCACCGTCGGCCACCGCGTTACCGGCGGATCTCCCGCCGGCCGACTACCAACAGGTTCAACTCGCCTCGGGAGCAGCCGAGATGGGCCAGCCGATGTCGCTGACCGTGCTCCCCGACCGGTCCGTCCTGCACACCGCGCGCGACGGCACGATCCGCTACACGGACGCCGCGGGCAACACCAAGCAGGCCGCCAAGCTGGACGTCTACACGCATGACGAGGAGGGTCTGCAGGGCATCGCGGCCGACCCCGGGTTCGCCACCAACCGCTACGTCTACGTGTACTACTCCCCCAAGCTCAGCACCCCCACGGGCGACGCCCCGACCACCGGAACCGCCGCCGACTTCGAGCCCTGGAAGGGGCACCTGAACCTGTCACGGTTCACGCTGAAGGCCGACGGCACCCTCGACACGGCCAGCGAGAAGGTCGTCCTGGAGGTCGCCAACGACCGCGGACAGTGCTGTCACGTCGGCGGCGACATCGACTTCGACGCGGCCGGGAACCTCTACCTGACCACCGGCGACGACACCAACCCGTTCGACTCCTCCGGCTACGCGCCGCTCGACGAACGCACCGACCGCAACCCGCAGTTCGACGCCCAGCGCAGCTCCGGCAACACCAACGACCTGCGCGGCAAGCTGCTCCGTATCAAGCCGACCGCCGACGGCGGCTACACCGTCCCGTCCGGCAACCTCTTCGCACCCGGCACCGCGAACACCCGCCCCGAGATCTACGCGATGGGCTTCCGCAACCCGTTCCGGATGTCCGTCGACCGCGCCACCGGAGTCGTCTACCTCGGCGACTACGGCCCGGACGCGGGCACCACCGACGCGACCCGCGGCCCCGGTGGCCAGGTCGAGTTCGACCGCGTCACCGCGCCCGGCAACTTCGGCTGGCCGTACTGCACCGGCACCAACACCACCGGTGAGACGTACAACGAGTACACCTTCCCGAGCGGCCCCTCCGGCGCCAAGTACGACTGCGCGGGCGGACCGGCCAACAACTCCTTCCGCAACACCGGACAGGCCCAGCTGCCCCCGGCGAAGCCGAGTTGGATCAAATACGGTCTGGACGGCTCGCCTCCCGAGTTCGGCACCGGCTCCGAGTCCCCGATGGGCGGCGAGGTCTACCGCTACGACCCGGACCTGGACTCGGACGTCAAGTTCCCGCAGTCCCTCGACGGCCGGTACTTCGCCGCCGAGTACGGACGGCAGTGGATCAAGGCCATCGAGGTCAAGAGCGACGGTTCGTACGGAACGATCGAGGACGTCCCCTGGGACGGCACCCAGGTCATCGACACCGACTTCGGACCCGACGGCGCGCTGTACGTCCTGGACTACGGGACCGGAAGCGACAACCAGGGCCTGTACCGCATCGAGTACATCGCGGGCAGCAACCGCAACCCGATCGCCCAGGCCTCCGCCGACAAGACCTCCGGCGGGCTCCCGCTTACCGTGCAGTTCTCCTCCCAGGGCAGCTCCGACCCCGAGGGTCAACAGCTCACCTACTCCTGGGACTTCGGGGACGGCTCGACGTCCACCCAGGCCAACCCCAGCCACACGTACACGACCGCGGGCACCTATCAGCCCACCCTCACCGTCAAGGACCCCGAGGGCCTCACCGGCACCGCCAGCCTGGTGGTGACCGCCGGCAACACCGCCCCGACGGTCACGCTTCAACAGCCCCTGGACGGGCAGCTGTTCTCCTTCGGTGACACCGTCCCCTTCAAGATCCAGGTCAGCGACCCCGAGGACAGCACGATCGACTGCTCCAAGGTGAAGCTCACCTATCTCCTCGGCCACGACAGCCACACCCACGCCATCACCTCCACCACCGGCTGCACGGGCACCCTCACCGTGCCCGCCGACGGCGAACACGACAGCGCCGCCAACCTGTATGGCGTCTTCGACGCGGAGTACACCGACTCCGGCGGTCTGACCACGCACTCCACGCGTACCCTGCAACCCCGCCATCGCCAGGCCGAGCACTTCTCCGCCCAGTCAGGCATCCAGGTCGCCGGGCACGTCCCGGCCGAGGGCGGCAACACGGTCGGCTTCACCGACGACGGCGACTGGATCTCCTTCAAGCCGTACGCGCTGAACGGGGCCAACCGCTTCTCCGCCCGCGTCGCCTCCAACGGGGCAGGCGGCACCGTCGAGATCCGCGCGGGATCCACGACCGGGACGCTGCTGGGCACGGTGACCGTGCCGGTGACCGGCGGCTGGGAGACGTACACGGACGTCTCGACCTCACTGTCCGCGGTCCCCTCCGGCAGCACCGAACTGTTCCTCGTCTTCCACGGTCCCACCGGCCAGGGGAACCTCTTCGACGTCGACGCGTTCACCTTCAGCACCAGCACTCCCACGTACACGACGCGGGAGGGCGAGTCCTACAGCTCCGGCTCCGGCGTACAGGCCGCGGCCCACGCACCGGCCAGCGGCGGAAAGACGCTCGGCTACATCCACAACGGCGACTGGGCCGGATACGCCTCCGCGCCCACCGCGGGCGCCTCGTCCTTCTCCGCCAAGGTCTCCTCGGCGGGCGCGGGCGGCACCATCCAGATCCGCTCCGGCTCACAGACCGGGACGGTGCTCGGCTCGGTGGCGGTGCCGGTGACCGGCGGCTGGGAGACCTTCAGCACCGTGACCACCACGCTCAACGGCACCGGGTCGGGGCCGCTGTTCCTCACCTTCACCGGCGGAGGCAGCGGATACCTCTTCGACATCGACACCTTCACACTCGGCGCCTCGGCGCTGAAGGGGCGCTGACCATGACCACCCTGATGCGGCGACTGCGCCGCGGCCCGGCGTTCCTCGCCATGGCACTGACCTGCGCACTGCTGACCCCCTTCGGCCAGGCCCAGGCCGCCGCCGACCGGCAGGCCGCACCCTTCGACGTCCTCGTGTTCTCCAAGACCGCCGGATTCCGGCACGACTCGATCCCGGCCGGCATCAGCGCCCTGCAATCCCTGGGCCAGCAGAACGACTTCACCGTCACCGCCACCGAGGACGCGGCCGCCTTCACCACCGCCAACCTGTCCGGGTACGAGGCGGTGGTCTTCCTCAGCACCACCGGTGACGTCCTCAACGCCTCCCAGCAGACCGCCTTCCAGTCCTACGTCGACTCAGGCGGCGGCTACTTCGGGGTGCACGCGGCCGCCGACACCGAGTACGACTGGCCCTACTACGGCCAACTCGTCGGCGCCTACTTCCAGAGCCACCCGGCGATCCAGCAGGCCACGGTCAAGAACGAGGACCGGGGCCATCCGGCGACCGCGCACCTGGGTGCCACCTGGACGCGCACCGACGAGTTGTACAACTACCGCACGAATCCACGCCCCAACGTCCGCGTCCTGCAGACCCTGGACGAATCCACCTACACCGGCGGCTCGATGGGCGCCGACCACCCCATCACCTGGTGCCACAACCAGGGTGAGGGCCGCTCTTTCTACACCGGCCTCGGGCACACGATCGAGTCCTACAGCGACCCGGCCTTCCGTTCCCTGCTGCTCGGCGCCGTGCGCTACACGGCCGGCCAGGTCGCGGCCGACTGCTCCGCGGCGCCCAGTGCCGGACCGGTCGAGGCCGAGTCCTTCACGTCGGGCTCCGGCGTACAGGCGGCGGGCCACGCGCCGGCCAGCGGTGGCCAGACCCTGGGCTACATCGACAACGGTGACTGGGCCGGATACGCCTCCGTATCCACCGCGGGCGCCTCGTCCTTCTCCGCCAAGGTCTCCTCGGCGGGCGCGGGCGGCACCATCCAGATCCGCTCCGGTTCGGCCACCGGCACCCTGCTCGGCTCGGTGACGGTGCCGGTGACCGGCGGGTGGGAGACCTTCACGACGGTCTCGACGACCCTGACCGCCACCGCCTCCGGCCCGCTGTTCCTGAGATTCACCGGCGGGAGCGGATCCCTTTTCGACATCGACACCTTCACGCTCGGCACCAAGCCCGCGTCCAGTGAGCTGTCCCCGAACGTGCACCTCTTCTACTACCCGTGGTATGGCAGCCCGGCCGTCAACGGCAGCTGGCGGCACTGGCAGCAGGGTGGCCGCACCCCGCCCGAGGACATCGGCGCCGACTTCTACCCGGCACTCGGCGCCTACGACTCCGCCGACTACGCCGGCGCCGTCGCTCAGCACATGAAGTGGGTCGCCCGGTCCGGTGCCGGTGTCATCGTCTACAGCTGGTGGGGCCAGGGCGGTTACGAGGATCAGCTCGCCCGGGGTGTCCTCGACGCGGCGCAGAAGGAAGGCGTCAAGGTGGCCTGGCACCTGGAGCCGTACTCCGGCCGCACCGCCGCCTCAACCGTCGCCGACATCCAGTACATCAACAGCACCTACGGCAGCCATCCGGCCTTCTACCGCTCCGCCGAGCACGGTGACAAAGGGGCGTTCTACGTCTTCCAGAGCCTGAACATCACCGACTGGGCGGCGCTCGACCAGGTCACGGACACCAGCATCGTGCTCGCTCAGACCACCGACACCACCAAGATCGCGCACTTCTCCGGCCTCTACACCTACGACGGCATCGCGGGCGCCACCGCTCCCGGCTGGAAGCAGGCCGGCGACTACGCCCGCGCGAACAACCTGATCTGGGCCCCGTCCGTCGCTCCCGGTTACCTCGACGACCGCGCGGTGCCGGGCAACACGACACCCACCGTCGAGCGCGCCGACGGGGCGGCGTACGACAGGCAGTGGTCCAACGCCCTCGACCCCGCGATCGGCGGCTCGCCGACCTGGGTGTCGGTCACCTCCTTCAACGAATGGCACGAAGGGAGTTCCATCGAACCGGCCGACTCCACCCCGCCCGCGGGCCAGGGCTACCGGACGTACGACGGCGCCTACGGCCTGACCGGCGAGGCGGCGCAGACGGCCTACCTGGACCGCACCGCGTACTGGGTGGGCCTCTTCCGGACGGCACTGCGCGACTGAGACGGGAACGCCTCTCGCGCGGGGCGTTCCGGGCAGGGCGCCCGACCTGGCATGGGCCGGGGTCGGGCGTCCTGTCACGTTCGGGGACCGGAGGTCGACACGGCCGGATCCCGGGCCCGGGTATCGCAGCACCGGGACCGCCTGACCTGGACCAGGGTCCGGCCGTCGACCCGCCCGAACTGCCGGGCTGGGGGAGTGTTCCGCCACGTGCGCGGCTCAGCCCGTACAAGTTCGCCCCCGGGCGCGCGCCGGTGAGCAGCCGGCCACCGGCGTGGTGCACGGTGGGCGATCCGCGTCGGCCGGGCGACTGCGCCACGGCCACCCTGCTCGACGCCGGCACCATCGTGTTCGGCGGGCTGCTGTGGCCGCGGATGGCCGAGCCGTTCCTCGCGGTGATCGAGCCGATGGTCGCCTCGTCCCCGTTCGTGAAGGCGGTCGACACCACGACCGTGAGGACCACCCCTGTCGGCGAGCACGTCACGGCGGTCGGCGCCGCCTGCCTCGTACTCGATCACGTCAGGGCGGCACAGCCGGAAAGCCTGCTGCCGCCCTGACGTGATGTCAGAACCACCGAACGGCGGGGCGTGTGGCCCTGGTTCAGCTGGTGATGAGGGCGAACGACTCCCAGGGCCCGATCGCGGTGCGGTTGGCGATCAGTGGCGAGGCGCCGGCGTCCTCGGCGCAGACGTACATGCCGTTCGCCTGTGCTCTGAGGCTGATCGTGCCGTCGGGGTTCTTGACCTCCTGGAAGGTCTCCCAGGCGCCGATCGTGTCGCGGTTGGCGATCAACGCCGAGGCGCCGGCGTCCTCGGCGGTGACGTATTTGCCGTTCGCCCGCGCCTTCAGAGCGATGTTCCCGTTGCCGAGGTCCACCCGGTCGAACGACTCCCCGTTGGCCGCCACCGTCCGGTTGGCGATCAGGGGCGAGGCGCCGGCGTTGACGTACATGTTGTTGGCGCGAGAGAGCAGGCTGACCGTGCCGGACGGGGCCGTCGAGGTCCGCAGGCCCAGCGTGGAGGCGGTGCCGCTGAGGGCCTTCGCGTCCTGGTTGGCGGTGCCGGTCAGCCGGGTGGAGGTGTACGAGGACAGCGGCTTGGCGGTGCGCTCGACGACGTAGACGGTGTTGGCTGCCGTGGCGAAGGTGATCTCTGCGCTGGAGCTCGTGGTGAGGATCGCCCCGTCCGACACCCGGCGGACCTGCACCTGCTGGCCGCTCCACGGGTTGACGACCGTCGCCTGCTTGCCGTAGAGGCTCTTCACCCCGACGTACTTGACCTCGCCGGCCTCGCGCTCGGAGCTGACCTGGAAGCCGTCCTTGGCCAGCAGCGTGAACTTGCCGACGAAGGACGAGTCGCCGGGCACGGCCGGGAACACCCGGATCTTGCCGTTGTAGCTCTGCAGGAGCGACTCGTTCAGCGCCGTCAGGTGCACGCCGAGGTACTCGAAGACGCCGTTGGTGTTGTTGGTCATGCCGTTGGGGTAGTTCTGGTACTTCTGCAGCATGGTCTTCATGCCCTGATACGCCTGGTCGCCCAGGCCCAACCGGGCGGCCTGCACGGCGTCGTTGGACCACACGTTGCCGTAGGGGAAGGGCCGCTGGTTCCAGGTGTTGACCGCCGTCTGGTAATCCGGGGAGCCGATGCCGGTCAGGTCGTAGGGCCAGATCAGCTCGGCCGAGACGTTCTCGTTGTTCCTGGTCTGGGAGATGGGCGGCTGGTGCGGCTGGTAGGCGCCGCCCGAGACGACATACGGCGTCAGGTTGTCGAGCACGTTCTGCCAGGTCGCGCGCAGCCCCGCGTCGACGCCGAGCTGCTGACTGACCTGGATCGCCAGCGGGAACATGCTGCGTACGGCGGCCAGGTCGGTGATCGCGTCCTGGACGTTCCAGTACGTCTCGTGGGAGTTGGAGTTGGCCATGTGATATTTGCCGGTGGCAGCGTCGCGGGTCAGCATGGCCGAGTAGAACTTGGCGGTCTCCCGCATGAACGGATAGGCCACGTTCTGCAGGTAGTTGGCGTCGTTGGTGTACCGATAGCGCGTGTACATGCTGTAGGCGGCTTCATAGCCGGTGGAGAGGACGTTCTTGGTGTAGTCGCTGTTGATCGTGCCGCGCGCGTTGCCGTCCCAGCCCATGGTCTCCGGTACCCACAGACCGTCCACGCCGTACCGCGTCTGGGTGTACGTCTTCAGCGCGGCGTAGTTCCGGTTGTACAGGTTGTTGTGCCGGTCGATCAGATCCGTGTGGTTGGAGGCGAAGAACGAGAGGTAGACGTCTCTCTGGTTCCAGTACCAATAGGCGTTGCTCCACTTGGAGTTGTCCTGTGTGGCACGGAAGACACCGTTGATGAAGTGCGACGGATAGTTGCCGAAACCGCCCGCCGCGATCATGTACGTGGACAGGTAGTAGACGTTCTCCAGGTAGTCGGCGTCACCGGAAAGACCCGAGTACTGCACGAACGACTTGGCCCAGAACGCGTGCCACCAGTTCTTGTAGTTGGTCAACGTGGTGCTGTAGCCGGTGGACTTGACCGAGCTCAGCTGACTGCGGGCCTGGGCCACCGAGTCGTGGTTCGGGGCGTTGATCCGGCTCGCGGCCGTGAACCAGATCGTGTAGCTGGAGGTGGGGGTGATGGTCACCCGAACCGTCCGTGAGTCGACCACCTGCGTGGTGAATGCGGCGCCCTCCACGGTGGCCGCCAGCGTGTACCCGAAACCGTTCGGGTCCGCCTGGCCGCGGCTCAGCCCGGCGACGCTCGCGTCGGCGAACGTGGAGATCGTCTTCCAGGTGTTCAGGTCGGGCACGTCGGCGATGTTGGTGACGGTGGCCGGGTCCCACATGCTCAGGTTGAAGGACACACTGGACACCCCGCTGCGCGAGTCGTCCACGTGGATGCCCATCACCTCCGAGTTGGGCGAGCCCATGACGGTCACGGTCCGGTTGGTGTCGTACTTGGTCACCAACGTGCCGTCGTACAGCGACAAACGCTGCTGGTATGTGGAGTACCCGGTGTCCATCGCCGGGCTGGTGGTGAGGTTCACCAGACCCGCCGCGTACGCCGACTGCTCGGCCAGGTCGACTCCGGACGTCTGCATCGTCAGGCCGTTCTGGCTCCAAGCCATCCCGCCGGTACGGCCGTTGCCCACGGGCAGACCGTACGAGGCATTGGTGTTGGGCCTGTTGTAGACGATGTCATGCTTGGCCAGATAGCTCGCGTAGTCGACGTTCAGCGCACCGCTGGTCTGACTGAACGCGGCGTCCGTCGTCGAGGCGAGCGCCGGAGTGGCGGTTCCGCCGGCCAACAGCCCCCCAAGGAGCGCGAGTAGCGGCAGCGATCGCAGGAGTCTCATCACCATGAACACCCTTTCGGCGTACTGAGGCGCGCGAATTCCCGCACGGCGAAAGCAGAATGGGATTGTCATGCGCATTTAACAATGGTCGTTTTCCCGCGTCAAGAGTCGTGGTGCGAATCCGTTAATCGAGCTGGGCCGAGCGGGCAGAGCCGTGTTCGGAAAAGCCGAATTGGAAAATAAGGAGCCTGACAAAACGGCATCCCTTTTCCAGGTCAGTGAATGAGCTCGCGCCCGACGTCACGTGACGCATTCCCCGCGTGGTCACCCCGGCGTTCTGTCGGCCGCCTGCCGAAGTGCCCGGCCCCGGGCAAGCATCTTCCAGGCCTCGACGCGGCTGGCGCGAACCCGCTGCCCGGCATCGCCGTGCGGAGCATCCCGCGGGGCCACAAGGGCGGCCGCGAGCTTGGCCCGCCCCCGGCTCAGCCCACTGCGCACCGTACCGACCGGAACCCCACAGGCATCCGCGTTCACTGCTTCGCCGCCGCACTCGCGCTCCAGTCTCGCCGTCGATTCCGGCGGCGCGGGCGGCGCGGGCGGCGTACGACTGAACGACGTCTCCCGGGGACCCTGGTGGACAGCGGCGCAGCCACCGGGGTCACGTGTGGTTCGCCGTCCATCGGCGGGGGTACACGGATGCCGGCATTCCGGCGGCCGCGCTCTTCCTCATAGCCTTCCTCATCCACGCAACAGAGACGTCGACCGAGGCGATCTTCAGCTCGACGAGCCTCATGCTCGTCGGACTTGCCTTCCTCGCCGCGCACTTGGCCGGTGTGGGGTCGGGCTGGTCCACCCGGAGAAGCGGTAGTCGCCGCTGAGCTGGGCGAGGCTCTGGTGGACCGGTCCTGGCTGGCTTCTGGCGTGCCCTCCTGACACCGTGCACTTCTTGAGATGGGCGGCTTCGAGCCGACCCGCGCACCAGGCGACGACTATGCTGCTGTACGGACGTCCCGGACACCGGCGGCTTTGTCGATGCTCGACACAGATGGCGCTGGTAGTGGACTTGGGATCCGTAACCCGGCGCATCCCTGGGGGAATTGGGTGGGTGGCGCGGTTGAGGTCCGACAGCCGGTCGGCCAGGATCCAGGTGCTGGTCGCCGAACAGGCTGCCCTGCGTGGTGCCCGGGTCGGCGTGGTGGACGTGTGCACCGCTGCCGTGGCCGCGCTGCCGGTCGGCGGCGCCGGGCTGTCCGCGATGTCCAGGGCCGCGCCGAGCCATCCGTTGTGCAGCACCGACGCCATCAGCGAGCAGCTGGAGGAGTTACAACTCACGCTGGGCGAAGCGCCATGCGTGGACGCCTTCACCCACGGCTCGACCGTCCTGACGACCGATCTGCTGAGCGGCGCACTGCAGGATCGCTGGAGCCTGTTCGTGCTCGATGCGAGCGCCGCCGGGGTGCTGCTCGCCGACCGGGACGGCGAACTCCGTGTCACGGCCGCCTCCGAGGAGCAGGTACGCCTCCTTGAGCTCATCCAGCTCCAGAACGACGAAGGCCCCTGCTTGGAATGCTTCGACACCGGTACGCCGATGGTCGTCCCCGACCTGACCCGGGAGGTCGCCCGCCGACCGCGCTTCGTCACGGCGGCCCACCCCGCGCCGGCTTCGTAGCGGTCCAGGGTCCGCCCATGCGGCTGCGGGACGAGACCGTCGGCGCCCCGAACCTGTTCCACACCGCACCCGGCCCCTTCGACCCGGCGGACACACGCATCGCCCAGGGCCTGACCGACGTAGCCACCATCAGCCTGTTACAGCAACGCTCCAGTCAACGCAGCACGGTCCTCGACGAACAGCTGCAGACCGCGCTGAACAGCCGGGTACTGATCGAACAGGGCAAGGGCAGACTCGCCGAACGCCAGACCATCGACATGGAACAGGCCTTCGCCGCGCTGCGCGGCCACGCCCGAGCCCACAACCGCCGTCCGTCCGACCTGGGCCGCGCCTTCATCGACAACTCCGAACCCCTCCCCGGGCCTTGTGCCCTGACAGCGATGGCGGAGCGGTGGCTGAGCAGTGGCGACCAGCCCGAGAGCCAGTGTGAACCAGTCAGTCGTCCGGCAGGTCGGGCGGCTCGGGTCGCCGTTCACAGGCGGCGCCAGCGCGCCGAGGCGAAGGAGAAGACGCCGAAGAGGATCAGCCCAATCGCAATGGCAACCAGGAGCCATGGCCCCATCGGTGTCTGTGTGAAGCTACGCAGCGTTGCGTCCACGCCCTTGGCCTCGTCCGGGTCGAAGCGGATGGCTGCCACCAGGATGAAGATCCCCGCCGCGGCGAACACCAGGCCACGTGCCACGCCCCCGCCCACACCCAGACCGGTGACGACCTGCTTCGTACGGTGGCTCATGGCGCCGGTGTTGAGCTGCCGCAGAAATCGCCGCATCGCTGCCCGGACGGCGAGCACCGCACCGATGCCGATCAGCAGGCAGCCCCCGGCGCCCACCAGTACCTGGCCGTACGGCAATTCGAGCACCGATGCCGTCCAGTCCTGCGACTGCGAGTTGCCGCTGGAGCCCTGGCCGCCCCCGGCGGCATACGTCGCCGTGGCCCAGCAGACGGCGGCGTAGAAGACCGCCCTTCCGCCGTCAAGGACTCGCGAGGCGGCCTTGCGCCGAGGCCCCCTGCCCAGGACCGCGCGGGACCCCCGCCACAACGCCATGCAGCCGAAGCCGACCACCATCGCCCACAGCATCACCTTCCCGAACGGCTGTGCCGCCACCTGGGCAAGTGCGCCCTGCCGGTCGGCCGACTCCCCGCCGCCGCCGAGGGCGATCTGAATGGCAAGGGCGCCGATCAGGACGTAGACGACGCCCCGCGCGACAAATCCCGCTCGTCCTGCGGCAGTCAGCGTCTCGTTCTGGGTGGTACGGGCCGCGGACTTCGCGGACCGGCCACGCCCTTGTGTGTGAGACGAGGTCATGATGTCCTCCCCATGGCGTGGACGCGCGGTACGCGTCCACCGCTCTCCAGTGCCCCCGGCATGGGATTTGATGCGCGGCAGTCGAGGAGCGACGGCCGGAGCCGAACGGACCGGAACGGGCCGCTCGTCGGCTCGGTCACCAGGCACCAGGCACCAGGCACCAGACACCAGACACCAGACACCAGACACCAGACATCGGTCATCGGTCATCGGTCATCGGTCATCGGTTGGTCGTATCCGCCGGGCCCGCTGTTTCACCGCCTTTGTCACGCCGGGGAGTTCCTCGTGCACGAGGCGGCCGACCAGTGCACCGCCGAAGACGACGACCCCGACGCCGACCAGCCAGGACTGGACGACGAGGACGGTTCCGAAGGGACCGTAGGCGACGGCGCTGGAGGCGATCAGCGGTGAGAAGACGAGACGGGAGAAGACCCGCAGACCGAGCAGTCCGATCGCCGTGGCCACCGCGCCGGGCAGCAGGGCGCTCCACGCGACCCGCCCGCCGAGCAGCATCCGCTGCGACCACCAGAAGAACAGGACGGCGCTCAGCGCAGCGCCGAGCGCGCCTGCCGGAGAATGGCGCCACAGCGTGGTGGTGGCGGTCAGGTAGAGGGTGCCGACGAGCACGCCGAGCCACAACACGTGGCGCCATCTTGCGTACCAGCGGGCCGAGGGCAGCTCCCAGACCTTCTCGTAGCCGGTCTGCACGGCCGCCCCGAAGGTCAGCCCGAAGACAGCGAGGGCGGCAAGCCCGAAGGCGGTCGTGGTCTCCAGCACCTGACCGGGCCGGGCGAACAACTGCCCGATCTGACCCTTGGCGGCCCTCGACACGCCGAGTCCGTCCCCCAGCCACTGCGCGAACCCCCGTCCGTGCTCCGGATCCGCCGCGGAGACAACGATCAGCAGGGGCACCAGCGTGAGGAATCCGAGCGCCGAAAATCCCAGCGACCTCGGCCCCAGTTCGATCTCTCGGCTCCGCCGCCATCCGCGCTCGAACGGCGAGTCGCGGATCAGTCGGCCCAGCCGTACCGACACAGACGATCGGTCCGCGGCACCGGAAGGCTTCTTCGGCATGCACGTCGATTATCACACCCTGCGAGGACCCGTCACTGGCACCGGAGGAACGGAAACGGTTGATCGTGGAGCCTGCTTCACCAGCTGACGGTGGTGGGCCGCACTCCCGGTCCTCGGTGTGGGAGTTGCCCCAGTGCACGCCGCATCGGCCAGCAGAGCAGTGCATGGCCTCTGCCTCTTTACGGTCTTCGCGCGTCCGGAGCGGCCGAAGGCGCTCCCGGAACCTGTGGATGCCTGGCTGTCAGGGCCAGTTCATCGGTCACCCGCGGCGTTCGCGGTCCCGTCGGTCCTCGCGCGTCCAGCGCGCCAGGGGCTGACGGCTGTAGCGGCGTTCCCAACGGTTCTGACACTCCCGGCGGTTCCGGTAGTCCCCGTACCCCCCTTCTCCCCCTTCTCCCCGAATGGGAGGCCATGGTCGAAGCCCAAAGCCTCTTCGAGGCACTGGCACCGAACGAGCAGTCGACTTCGACCGGCACACTCGCCGTCTCCGACTGCCATTTCCACGCACCGCAGGCCCTGAACCGACGCCGTACAACCGACCTTGTACGTGGGGACAAGGCACCCTCGCAGAACAGCCTCGCGCCCTGCCTTGCAACCCGGCAGGACCAGGACGCCGATCGCCGGACAGCGGGACGTCGGAGCCGGCCTGTCACCACCGTGTAAACATCCTGCTGCTCCTCTCCGCGGCCGACCGCCGGACCGGCCTCCCGACTATGCTGAACGTGGACGTCCCGGACCTCGGCGAGCGACGACTGCTTGGCTCACATGCCTGCACAGAGCGGATCATTCGTCCGCTCGCCCCGCGCATCGCATCGCATCCCCAGGGGAACCGGCTGCGTCCCAGCCCCGGAACATCGGCTGCAGGATCGGCCATTCACCTGCCTGCCCGCCAGTACGACCGTGCCGGGAGCCCGGCACGGTCTCGTGAACCGAGGCAACCTCCCCATGAGTACCCCACCCATTCCCTTGTCGCACACCGCCGCAGCCGGAGGATCCCTGCAACTGCACTACCCCAGCCCGGCGTTGGAGCGGCTCGTCGCCCTCACCGGCACCGGTTCCCTGTTTCTCACTCTCCCGGATGCCCTCGCCGGGAGCCGACCGCCTCCATGGCCCTCACCCTCCTGGCACACTCCCCAGCACCAGGCCGCGCACCGGTTCCCTCCGGCCATGCCTCCCCTCCCGGGCGGTGTGCTGTGACGGCCCGCCCGGGCCGATACGACCGCGAAGACATGCAGACCGCCAGCCGACGCCCGCCACTGGTACGTCGCCCCTGAACCTGCGCCGGCTCAACCGCGGGCAGGCCGAGGGCCTGCGGGAGGACCTGGCGGACCTGTAAGTCGGAGTCCTGCGCCACAGCGCCCGGTTGGGAGCACCGTGGCCGGAAGGACTTCCTGCGCCGTCTCACGCGGGAGACCCGGCAGTCGGGGTTCGCCATGCTCACCGCGGAGGCACCCGGCTTGGTGGGGTGCGCGTTCGGGATTCCCCGTGCGGCGTGACGGCTCCTGGTGGACCGGATTCCGTGAAGCACTCCCTCAGGACGTCGGGCAACTCACCGCCTCCGGACAGGTCTTCGCCATCAGCGGGATCGTCGTCCCGCCCCTCCGAGCGGTACCGCGACCCGGCCGACCGTTTACAGGAGAGCCTGCTCGCCGAGCACCGGACGCTGCTCGGCGCAGCGCAACCCTGGTGGACCGGACCCATCGTGCGGCCTGTGCCGGGTTCCGGTCACGTGGAGGGCGTGACATCGGCCTGGTCCACCGGCCACCGGGCCCTACGGTGTTGCGGGCGCCCGTCCTTCCTCTCGGAGAGCGGACAGCGTGCAGTTGGGTGCTCGCGCCCACCTGCGCGTCCTCCGGTGAACACCGGAGGACCAGGGGTGAGGCTCGGACCTGACGATCACCGGATGAGCGGTGGGGCGGCCGGTGTATCCTGCACGGACTGGCGGCCCGGCGGAGTACCCCGTGTGTGTGCCGCGACGGTGGCGATGCGGCCGACGGCGCCGCTACCCCTCGACGACGTCAGCGAGTAGCCGTAACACCCGCAGTTCACGCCCGCGCGGGGTCAGCCGATTCCCGTGCCGCGCACCAGCAGTACCGCCACGTCCACCACCGCCACGGCGACCGCCGCCGCGAACGCCAACCTCTCCCAGCGGCGTCCCAGCACCGTCCCCACCGACGCGATCAGTACGGTCACCGCGAGCGCCGCCATTCCCCACCTGCCGGGTGGTCCGGCGGGCCCCAGCACCAGAACCGCGGACGCGGCCACCAACGGCACCGGCAGCAGCAGCCGAGCGCCGTCCGGACCCAGCCGGTGCGGCCATCCCCATACGCCCGTCGCCAGATCCCCTCGGATGTCCGGCAGCACGTCGCCCAGATGGGATCCGACCCCCAGCAACGCCCCGGCGGTGACAACCCACCAGGCCGGCCACGGATGCCCCGGCAGCCCCAGCGCGACGAACGCCGGGAGGCCGGCGAAACCCACCGCGTAGGGCGCCCAGGACCACACTGTCGCCTTGAGCCGCAGGTCGTACGCCCACGCCGCTGCCACGCCGGCCAGGTGAACGGTGCCCGCCCACAGGCCGCAGGCGAACGACAGCGGCACGCACAGCACCAGGGCGGCGTACGCGGCCACCCACACCTCCGTCACGCCGACCGTGCCGTCGACGACGGGTTTGCCCCGGCGGCCGGCTGCGATGTCCCGGCGCGCGTCGAAGGCGTCGTTGCACCAGCCGACGGACAGCTGCCCGGTCAGCACGGCGGCGCCGGTCAGGACACAACGCGCTGCGCTCTGGCCCGCGGTGACGGCCAGCGCGGACATCAGGACGGTGACCGCCACAACAGGCCCGGGGTGGCACGACCCGGCCAGGCCGGCCACCCGGCCGGCCCAACTCACGGGCGGGCCGTCGGCCGTCGACTGCTCAGGAGTGCCCACCCGCCGATCGTAGGCGCGCTGCCCCACTCGCTCGGCGCACCGCGCCCCCGGGACGAGCCGCCGGACGGGCGATCAAGGGTGTCGAAACCCCGGACCGGGGAACACGTGCAAAGCAAGTCAGCCCCATGCAGGAGCCCAGACGGGAACCGTATGACCCGGATCGCAGCTGTCCACGGTGCCCTCGCACCGCACCGTCGCACCCAGCACGAGATCACGGACATGGTGGCCCGCACCTGCCTGCCCGCGAACACCGACCGCCGGGTCCTGGACCGGCTGCACCGCAGCGCGAAGGTCGGCTCGCGCCATATGACGCTGCCGCTCGAACGGTACGGGGAACTGGACGGGTTCGGCGCCTCCAACGATGTCTTCATCGCCGCCGCCACCGACCTGGGCGCCCAGGCCGTCCGGGGCGCGTTGCACGCCGCCGGTCTGACCGCGGCCGACGTGGACCTGCTGATCTTCACCTCCGTCACCGGCATCGCCACCCCCTCGATCGACGCACGGCTGGTCGGCCGCCTCGGACTGCGGCCGGACGTCAAACGGCTGCCCCTGTTCGGCCTGGGCTGTGCGGGTGGCGCCGCCGGCCTGGCCCGGATGCACGACTACCTGCTGGGCCGGCCCGATCAGATGGCGGTGTTGCTGTCGGTGGAGCTGTGCTCGCTCACCTTCCAGCGCAACGACGCCTCGATGGCCAACCTGGTGGCGACGGGGCTGTTCGGCGACGGCGCCGCCGCGGTCGTCGCGTGCGGCGCTGACCGCCCGGACGCGATCGCGGGCCCGACGATCGTGGACACCCGCAGCCACCTGTATCCGGACACCGGGCGCGTCATGGGCTGGGACATCAACAGCACCGGCTTCAAGGTCGTCCTCGACCCGCAGGTCCCCGATGTGGTGCGCCGTTACCTCGCCGATGACGTCGAGGGGTTCCTCGGCGACCACGGGATCAAGCCGAAGGACGTGACCGCCTGGGTGTGCCACCCCGGCGGCCCCAAGGTCCTGGAGGCCGTCACCGAGGCCCTCGACCTGCCCGACGACGCACTCGATGTGACCTGGCGTCATCTGGCCGACGTGGGCAATCTGTCCTCGTCATCGGTGCTCCACGTACTGCGCGACACCCTCGCCGCTCGCCGCCCGCCGCCGGGCACGCCGGGTCTGCTGCTGGCGATGGGTCCCGGCTTCGCCTGCGAACTCGTCCTGCTGCGCTGGTAGTTCAGCCCGTATAAGGACACGAAGGACACAAAGGACAGTGGACACATGATCTGGTACGGACTTCTGGTGGCCGCCGTCGCCGCCGAGCGCGTCGCCGAACTCGTCGTCGCCCGCCGCAACGAACGGTGGAGCACCGCCCGCGGCGCGACCGAGACCGGGCAGGGCCACTACCCGGCGATGGTCGTCCTCCACACCGGTCTGCTGGTCGGCTGCCTGGCTGAGGTGTGGCTGGCCGACCGGCCCTTCGTCCCCGCCCTGGCCTGGCCGATGCTGGCCGTGCTGGTGGGCGCCCAGGCGCTGCGGTGGTGGTGCATCCGCACCCTGGGCCCCCGCTGGAACACCAGGGTGATCGTCGTACCCGGCCTGCCGCTGGTGGCGGGCGGCCCCTACCGGTGGCGGTGGCTGCGGCATCCGAACTATGTGGCCGTCGTCGCCGAGGGCGTGGCCCTGCCACTGATCCACACCGCCTGGGTGACCGCGGCCGTGTTCACGGTGCTCAACGCCGCCCTGCTCACCGTGCGCATCCGCTGCGAGAACCGGGCGCTGGCCGCCGCGACCACGTCGACCGCGGCCGCTCCGGCGTGATCGACGTCCTGGTGGCGGGCGGCGGACCGGCCGGGCTGGCCGCCGCCATTCACGCCGCGCTCGCCGGCCTGGAGACCGTCGTCGTCGAGCCCCGGACCGGGCCCGTCGACAAGGCCTGCGGAGAAGGCGTCATGCCCGGCGGTGTCGCCGCACTGCGAGCACTGGGTGTCGAGGTCACCGGCCGCGAACTGCGCGGCATCCGTTACGTCGACGGCACCGCCCGCGCCGAAGCGCCTTTCCACCGCCACGGCGGGCTGGGGATCCGCCGTACGACACTTCACTCCGCTCTGCACCGGCGCGCTCTCGACCTGGGCGTGCGGATGTTGCAGGGCAAGGTCGGCGAGGTGCGGCAGAGCGCGGACTCGGTCACCGCCGCCGGCACCACGGCCCGTTGGCTGATCGCCGCCGACGGTCTGCACTCCCCGGTGCGCCGCGGCCTGGGGCTGGAGTTGCCGGGCATCGCCCACGGCCGCTACGGACTGCGCCGACACTTCCGGGTCGAGCCGTGGACGGACTTCGTGGAGGTCCACTGGTCCGGGCACGGTGAGGCCTATGTGACCCCGGTCGGCGACGATTTGGTGGGCGTCGCGGTCCTCAGCCGCAGCCGTCGCGGATACGACGAGCACCTGGCCGACTTCCCGGCCCTCGTCGCCTCGCTGCACGGCCCGCCCGCGACGGACGTACGGGGCGCCGGACCGCTGCGGCAGCGGGTGCGGCGCAGAACCGCCGGTCGTGTCCTGCTCGTCGGCGACGCCGCGGGCTACCTGGACGCGCTCACCGGTGAGGGCATCGCCCTCGCGCTGGCGACGGCCGGGGCCGCCGTCCGCTGCCTGGCCGCCGGGCGACCGAACGACTACGAGCGTGCCTGGGCCCGGCTGACCCGACGCCACCGGCTGCTGACCGGGGCCCTGCTGACCGCGAGCCGCCGTCCGGGCACCGCCCGTCTCATCGTCCCCGCAGCGTCCCGGATGCCCCCGCTGTTCTCGGCCGCGGTGCGCGCACTGCAGTAGCTGCCCACCCCGTCCGGGACTGTCGCGCCGGAGGCCGGTCAGCCCTGTACCGGATGCCAGTCAGCCACGTACCAGAGGCCGGTCAGCGTTTGAGCGGGCCGACTCCGTTGAGCAGCGTGTCCACGACCGCGGCGGCCAGCGCGTCCGGGTCGATGTCGCTCACCGCGCGCTCCAGGATCGCCTGCTCGATCAGGGCGTGGTAGGCGCGCTGCGCCCAGGCCAGATCGGCGCCGGGGCGCAACAGCCCGGCCTCCTGGGCGCGTTCGAGGAGGAGCAGGCCCTTGGCGAAGATCCGGTCGTGTGCGGCGACGGCCTCGGGGTCGCGCAACCGGGGCTGGCTGATGGCGAACCGCCACCCGCTCTTGACCTGGATCACGTTCGCGGTGACCTGGTGGAGGGCGACCAGCGGGGGTGCGGTTTCCGGGCGGCCCGCGTCGATGGCCTCCTCGACCTGCCGGAAGGCGTGCGCCGCCATCGCGTCGAGCAGCGCCTCACGCGAGACGAAACGCCGGTGCACGGTGGTGCGCGCCACGCCCGCGGCGGCCGCGATCTGGGCCAGGCTCGCGCCGGGGTCGTCGCTCAGCACGCGCTCGGCGGTCTCCAGGATCGTACGAACGGTGCGCTCGGTGTCTGCGCGCAGCGGTCGCTCTCTCGTGGTGTCCGGCACGGTGTGACCGCCTCCCTGCTTCTCCCAGGTCTCTCCTCGGAACTCGCAACCCCCTCACCGTACATCAGTGTAGCGAGACCACGATTACTTGCATCATCGATGTTGCATCTCCATATTTTCTAGCTACATTAATGTCGCGAGACGCGCAGAACATGCATCTACCAAGGAGCGAATTGTCATGTCGCAGGACCCACAGGGCCGGCCGGACCGGATCGAGACGTACGAGTTCCAGGAGGGCGTCACCGCGAGCGGCCCTGCCGAGTTCCAGAAGGTCGGCGTCCTCAAGATCGGCAGTCCGGACGCCGACCGCGTCCTGATACTGGTCGGTGGCCGTGAGGGCGGTGCGGCCGTCTTCAAGCACGCGGCGCGCAGCCTCACCGGGGCGTCCGAGGACCTGCAGGTGTGGGCGGTCGACCGGCGCGAGCAGAACCTCGCGGACCTCTCCGGGTTCGCCCAGAGCCCCGAGCAGGCCACCGAGTACTACTTGGGCGGGCACTACACGGTGCGGGAACAGGCACAGTCGCCGTTCGCCGCGTCCTGGGGTCTGGAAGTCCTGGTGGAAGACCTGCGCCGCGTGGTGCAGGCCGCGTCGGACGGCGGCCGCCGTGTGGTGATCCTCGGCGGGGTCTCCGTGGGCGCCACCGCCGCGCTGCTCTACGCCGGCTGGGACTTCGACGGCACCCCGGGCTACCGCGACCTCGCGGGTCTCGCGGTCGTCGACGGCGGTGTCCTCAACGCCTACTCGGGCGCGGGTATGGAGTTCGACCTGCCGCTGCCGGCCGCCGAGGGCTGGCTGGGGGCGATCGAACAGGGCGCCGTCTTCGAGGACTTCACGACCACCACCGTCGGCCTGGGCACCCACCCCGAGGACGCCGCCATCTGGTTCCAGCTGGCGGCCGTGTACGCGGTGACCGACCCGGACGCGCCCGCGGTACTGGCCGACCGGCTGCCCGAGACCGTCCGCACCGAGCGCAAGCTCACCAACGCGGGCCTGCTCGGACACCTCTTCGACGCGAAGCACGCCCACCCGTCGTTCTCGGTGAACGCCGGCGCCCTTGAGGACGGCGGCAGTTGGACGGACGGCGGTCCGACGCGCCTGACCACCGTCGCCGAGGCGTTCGCGGGCCCGCAGCCGGGCGCCTGGCTCTGGTACACCCTCAATCGTGTCCTGCTCGACTACGTCGCCGGGATGCCGTTCACCGAGACCGCCGTCACCCGCCGACTGGGACTGCGTCTGTCGCACACCGCCGAGATCGACATTCCCCTGTACGCCTTCCAGTCCGGCCTGACCAACGGCACCACGGGCCAGGCAGCCGCCGCCGTGACCGCCGCC
The DNA here is from genome assembly GCF_042721055.1 of Streptomyces sp. NPDC058470. NCBI lineage: Bacteria > Bacillati > Actinomycetota > Actinomycetes > Kitasatosporales > Streptomycetaceae > Streptomyces > Streptomyces sp. NPDC058470. Next base: position 18,431 of record NZ_JBHXMF010000025.1, on the reverse strand, counting down.
AGCCGCATCCCGGAACTGTCGCTCCATGCGGACGCCGCCCTCTCCCACCAGGACGTCGTCTACGCCGAGTGGGACGACAACCGCTTCCTGCAGACCCTGTCGCAGTTCCTGCGCGACCTCCCGCGCCGCACCCACTGACCGGCGCCCGACGATCAGGACGGCAGGGGGGCGTACTTCCGTCCCCGGCAGTCCTTCTGTCTCCCTCAAATCTCTCCCCCTTCTTTTCCCCTTTTCTTTCCCCTCGGAAGGAGCAGTCGGATGACTGCCGTCACCGCCATCCCTGAGGCACCCCCACGGGCAGGACTGACGATCTTCGCCCTGTGCCTGGCCGTGTTCATCGTCCCGATCGGCCTCAGCAGCGCGCCGGTGGCACTGCCCGCGATCGGTCACGACCTCGACGCGGGTGTCGTACCGCTGCAGTGGGTCGTCAACGCCTACAACGTGACCGCCGCGAGCTTCATGATGGCGGCGGGCTCCATCGCCGATCGGATCGGCCGCAAGAGGGTCTTCTCGTTCGGCGTCGGGCTCTACGGCGTCTCGTCGCTGATCGCCGCCCTCGCCGGCAACGTCATCGTCCTCGACGTCGCGCGCGGCATCTCCGGCGTGGCGGCCGCCGCCATCATGACCGCCGGTGTCTCCGTCATCGCCAACATGTTCCAGGGCGCCGCCCGGACGAAGGCGTTCGCGTACGTGGGCGTCACCATCGGCGCGGGCCTGGCGCTCGGCCCGACGACCTCCGGTCTCCTGGTCTCCGGCCTCGGCTGGCGTTCCGTCTTCTCCGTCCAGGTCGTCATCGCGGCGGCGTCCCTGGTGGGCTTCAAACTGGTCCGGGAGTCGAAGGACCCCGACGCCAACGCCGTCGACTGGCCGGGTACGGTCACCTTCACCCTCGGGCTCTTCCTCTTCACGCTCGGCATCATCGAGGGCCCGCAGTGGGGCTGGGGCAGCGTGACAGTCCTGGGCCTGTTCATCAGCTGCGTGGTGTTCCTCGGCGCGTTCGTCGTCGTCGAACGGCGCCGACAGAAGCCCATGTTCGACCTCACGCTCTTCACCGAGCCCCGCTTCCTGGCCGTCAACCTGCTGGCCACCGCGGTCTCCTTCGGCTTCGTCGGCCTGATGGTGCTGCTGCCGTCATACCTGGTCGGAGCGAACGGGCTCAGCGGCAGCCAGGCAGGCCTGACCCTGCTGCTGCTCACCGCTCCGGTACTGGCGTTCCCGCTGGTCGCCGGGCGCCTCGTGCGGTCCGGCGTCTCCATGCGCTCGATCCTCAGCAGCAGCCTGCTGCTCGTCGCCGCGGGCTGCGCCTGGCTGACGGTGGTCCACCCCGGCATCGGCCTGCTCGGCCTGGCCGGACCCCTGTTCATGGTCGGCGTCGGCATCGGGCTCATCTACGGGCTCATGGACGGCGCGGCGGTCAGCACCGTTCCGCCGACCAAGGTCGGTATGGCCAGCGGCATGTTCAACACGATCCGGCTTGCCAGTGAGGCCGTCGCGGTCGCGGGCATGGTCGCGACGCTCGTCTCGCTGGTCCAAGGCCGCGTCTCCGACGGTCTGAGCCGCTTCTCCCAGGGCACCGATCTCAGCACGCGCGGTGTCGCCGACAGCGTCACCAGCGGCAACGTCACCGGGCCGGCCGAGCAGGTGCCCACCGGCGTGCGCGCTGAGTTCACCGACTTTCTCCGCGAGAGCTACACCCAGGGTTTCCAGGTCGTCCTGTGGTGCGCGGCCGGCATCTGCGTGGTCAGCGCGCTGGTGCTCCACCGCATCCTGACGGACCGAACGGTCGGCCCCGCCGAGGACGCCGAAGCGGAGTCGTCGTCCAAAGCGGGGGCAACTGTCTGAACCGCCCCCGGCCCCGGTGCCTCGGCCGCACCGCGGGCTGACGCCCGAGGCTCCGGGGGCCCGAGCCGGAGGTTTCGCGAATGACCGAGGTCACCTGGGGCGTGCGCTCGTCGGTCCGACAGCCGTCCTGCCCCAGATCCGCGCCCCCGGCCACCATCCCGCCGGGCAGCCAGGAATTGCCCTCACCCGTCCCGCAAACGCAATCAGCGGGCCCGCCGTTTCCGGCAGACCCGCTGATGAACACCGTCGGGACGACAGGATTTGAACCTGCGACCCCTTGACCCCCAGTCAAGTGCGCTACCAAGCTGCGCCACGTCCCGATGCCCGCCTGACCTGGTGTTTCCTCTGGCCGAACGCGCATCGAAACAATACCGCACTCGTGCTGGTGATCGCGCCCTCGTTTCCGGGGGCAGGCGGAGGCCGGCTCACAGCAGGTTGACCTGGAGTTTGGTTGAGGTTGCAGGCTGTTCCGTATGACGAGCACAGCGGAACAGGGTTACGCGTACGCGGATCTGCCCCGGTTGATGGGGCTGCTGACCGGCGATGAGAAGCACGGACCGGCGGCTACGTCCACCTTGGACGCGCTGTGGGTGCTGTACGACCGGGTGCTGCGGGTGGGGCCCGAGCGGATGGACGATCCGGAGCGGGACCGGTTCCTGTTGTCCAAGGGGCACGGGCCGATGGCGTACTACGCGGTGCTGGCGGCCAGGGGCTTCCTGCCCGTCGCATGGCTGCCCGGGTTCGGTTCCTACGACTCACCCCTCGGGCACCACCCGGACCGGCTGCTGGTCCCGGGTGCCGAGATCGGCAGCGGGTCGCTGGGGCACGGACTGCCGATCGCCGTCGGCATGGCGCTGGGGCTGCGGGCGCAAGGGCTCGACGAGCCACGCGTATGGGTGCTGATCGGCGACGCGGAACTGGACGAAGGCAGCAACCACGAAGCGATCGCCTACGCCGGGCCGGCCGGTCTGGAACGGCTGCACACGGTCGTGATCGACAACTCCTCCGCCAGTCACGCCCGGCCCGGCGGAATCGCCGCACGGTTCGTGGCGGCCGGCTGGTCCGCGACGACCGTTGACGGCCGTGACCACGAGGCGCTGTACGCCGCCTTCACCGCCCCTCATCCAGGCCGCCCCCGGGTGGTCGTCGCCCAGGTCGAATCGAAGTTCGCCTGAGGCGGGCTGTGGCCCGGTCTCCCCGCAAGCACGCTGAAAGGACACCAGATCCCATGGACACCATGCGTGACCGTTTCGCCCCGGTCGTCTCCCAGTTGCTCGACGAGGATCCACGTATCGCCGTCGTCCTCGCCGAGATCGGCAGGGACGGCTTCGAGGCGGCTCGGCACAGGCACCCGGAGCGGGTGATCAACATCGGCATTCGCGAACAGCTCCTCGTCGGGGCGGCCGCGGGCCTGGCGCTGACCGGGCTGCGGCCCGTGGTGCACACCTTCGCCAGTTTCCTCGTCGAGCGGCCCTTCGAGCAGGTCAAGCTCGACCTCGGGCATCAGGGCGCGGGCGCCGTGCTGGTCAGCGCGTCCGCGTCCTTCGACTGGCCCGCGGGCGGCTACACCCACATGTCGCCCGGCGACGTGGCCCTGCTCGACACCCTCGACGGCTGGACCGTGCATGTGCCGGGGCATCCGGACGAGGCCGAGACGCTGCTGCGCCACGCGGTCGCCGCCGGGGACGACAAGGTGTACGTGCGACTGTCCGTGCAGGCCAACGCGGAGGGGCTTCCGGTCGACGGGGCGCGCTTCGTCACCGTCCGCGAAGGGCACGCCGGGGTGGTTGTCGCCGTCGGCCCGATGCTCGACGCCACGCTCGCCGCCACGGAAGGGCTCGACGTCACCGTCCTGTACGCGACGACGGTCCGCCCCTTCGACAGGGCCGCGCTACGCCGGGCGACCGAGGCGGCGGGCACCGATGTCGTCCTCGTCGAGCCGTACCTGGCCGACACGTCCACAGCCTCCGCGTCCGGCGCACTCGCCGACGTGCGTCACCGCGTCCTCGGTCTCGGCGTGGGCCGCCGTGAGCTGCGCCGCTACGGCCGCGTCGACGAGCACCTGACCGCACACGGTCTCGACGCGAGGTCGCTGCGTGAGCGGATCGACGGCTTCCTGCGGGCCGGCGTCAGCGTCTGAACCGAGGACGCCGGGGCCACGGGGCGACGGGGCGTCCCCTGGGGCCGGGGCACCATGGAGGGCGTGCGCGGGAGGCCGCACCCGGGGGCGGCTACGTGAGGCCCGGCACCCCCGGCGTCTACGTGAGGCCGCGGCACCGCAGGGCAGGCATCCAAGTGAAGCTGGGGGCACACCTGGGGCGTCTCATGTAGACGCCCCAGCACCCCGTGGCGTCTACATGAGGCCCCGCGGCACCCCGAGGGCCCGCCGCACCCCGAGGTCAAGCATCCACATGAAGCCGACGGCGTGCCCCGAAACCAAGCATCCATATGAAGCCAACGACGTGCCCCAAGAGCGTGCGTCATCCATGTGAGGCCAATGGCACCCCGATGACAAGCATCCGCATACGACCACCACCCACCCCTGCAGCCCGCACGCGCACCTGACCCGCCGCCCCCACCCCTGTCAGCGCGCGCCTCAGCGCTGCTCCCCTCGCGCCGGTTCCGGTATCGCCCCGGTCGCGCGCAGTCCCGCCGCACGAGCGGAAGCCGAGGTGTCGACGCGCACCAGGTCACGTATCGCGGGCACCGACAGCAGGGCCGTCGCGGCTACAAGGGTCATGACGCCGGCGACGAGGAGGACGTTGTCCGCGCCGAGGACCGTCGCGGCCGGTCCCGCCAGGGCCTGGCCGACGGGCATCATCGCCAGGGAGCCCGCGACGTCGTACGCGTGGATGCGGTTGAGGACGTCCGGCGCGACCTGCGTCTGCACGCTGGTGGCCCACATCACTCCCCACACGGACAGGCCCGCTCCCGCTATCACCGCTCCCGCCGACATGGCCGCGACGCCGAGCCCCGCTCCGACGGACGCCGGGAAACAGGCGAACGCGAAGAGGGCGATCGAACCGACCCGCAGCATGCGGCGGGGGCGCAGTCGCAGCGCGATCAGTCCGCCTATGACGGTGCCGGCGCCGAGGGCCGAGTTGACCAGGCCGTAGGCGCGCGGGCCGTACTGCTGGACCACCTCCGTCGCCACCAGGGGGACCGTCGGACCCCAACAGAAGATCATGTACACGCACCAGACGGCGATGACTCCCCAGAGCCAGGTCCGGGCCCTGAACTCCCGCCAGCCCTCGGCGAGTTCGGCCCGGAAGGTACTGCCGTGGCGAACGTGGCTTCCAGGTGCGGCCGGTGGCAACCGGAGCAGCAGCAGGCACAGGGCGCTGAGCGCGTAGGTGCCCGCGTGGGCCGCGAAGACCGCTCCGGCCGACGCGAACGCGACCAGCAGGCCCGCAAGGGCCGGGCCCGCGAGCTGAGCGGCCGACTCGGCGATCCGTATCGCACCGTTCGCCCCCTGTACGTCGGTGGCGAGGCGCGGCACCGTACTGGCGACGCCGGGTTGGAAGACCGCGCCCGCCACGCCGTTGACCGCGCCGATCAGACAGATCTGCCAGAGGACCACGTGGCCGGCGAAGAAGAGCCCGGCCGTGAGGGCCTGGGTGACCAGTCGGACCAGGTCGGCGCCGATCATCAGCTTGCGCGTGCTGAACCGGTCGGCGATGACCCCGCCGAAGATGACCAGCCCGGCGAAGGGGGCGGCCGACGCGGCCATCGCCAGGCCGACCGCGCCCACCCCGTACCCGTACTGCAGCAGTCCCGCGGCCAGTGCCACCGGCAGGATGGTGTCCCCGAGCCGGGCGAGGGCTCGCGCGACGAAGAACAGCGCGAAGTCCCTTGACCAGACAGGCCGTGGGTCCCGCTCGGCAGCCGGGTCGCGGCGGCCACGGGCCTCGCCCGGGCCACGGCCGGAAGCCTCGCTCCGTGCCGTGACCTGCCCGGCCGGTGCTTCCCCGCCCATCCTGCTCCCCCTCCCCGCCGACCGATCCCCTGCAACTCCCCCACGGAGCCCCCGTCCCACTCCTGCCTTCGGATCATGCCACGGCGCACTGACAACGCCTCGGCAGTCTCAGTCGACGGACGGCAGGCCCAACTCCGGGTAGGACTCGAGCAGTCGGGTCGTGGCCGCCTGGCGCCAGGAGTCGGCGAGGATGTCGCGGAGTTCGCCGTCGTCCTCCAGGGCCGCGAGACGGACGCGGACCCAGGCGAAGCCCGCCTCGTGGTCGGCGATCCAGAACTTCGCGGGCTCGGCCCTGGCAAGCTCGTCCCGCTCCTCCTTCGGGCAGCGCACGGCGATGGAGGTCTCGGCCTCGGGCAGTGTGGCGAACATCTTTCCCGCGACCCGGAACGTGGGCATGCTCCAGGCGACCTTCTCCGTCGTGTCCGGCAGGGAGAGGGCGATACGGCGTACGTCTTCGGCATCCGGCATGAGAGGCACCGTAACCAATGGCACCGACAATCGCGCCGGGCCACCGTCCCGCCTTCCGCTCATGCGGCGGACCACGGCCGACGACGCCCTGACCACACCGAACCCCCGGGTCGAGACTCCCCAGGCGCAGGTCCGGCCCACGCCGCAAAGCCGACACATCCTCCAGGAGCGGCAGCTCGGTGCGGCGGGCAGCTCCCACGGCAACGGCCCGCGCTACCCCTCCGCGGCCGCCCCGAGCGCATCCAGCACCGGCCGGATCAGCGGATGCCCCTCCGCTCCCCGCCGTACGGCCGCGAAGACCCGGCGCGTCGGCGCCACCCCGTCGACCGGGCGGACGACCACGCCGGTGAGGTCCATGCCGATCAGCGCCGAGCGCGGTACGAGAGCCACCCCCGCGTCGGCCGAGGCCAGGGCGACCACCGCGCGGAAGTCGTCCGAGGAGTGTTCGAGGCGGGGCTGGAAGCCAGCGCTCTCGCAGGCCAGGACCACCACCTCGTGGCACGGATTCCCGGGGTACGGGCCGATCCACGTGTCCTTGGCCAGCTCGGCGAGCGGCACCTCGTCCACGTCCGCGAGGCGATGGCCGACCGGGACCACCGCGTCGAAGGGCTCGGCGTACAGGGGTACGTGGGTCAGGCGGGGGTCGTCGGCCCGCGGGGCCCCGCGGTACTCGACGGCGACCGCGACATCGACCTGCCGATCGAGGACCATCGGCAGGCTGGCGTCGCCTTCGGCGTCCTGGACGCGGATACGGATGCCGGGCGCCGACGCGGCGAGGCGGGCCACCGCGGGTGCGACGACCAGGGCGATGCCGGTGGCGAATGAAGCGACCGTGACCGTGCCGGCGGCGCCCGAGCTGTAGGCGGCGAGCTCCGCCTCCGCCCGCTCCAGCTGGGCGAGGACCGTGTTGGTGTGGCTGAGCAGGATCTCACCGGCCGGAGTCAGCCGTACGCCTTTCGCGCCGCGTTCCACCAGGCGGTGGCCCGTCTCCTGCTCCAGGGCGGTCAGCTGTTGGGAGACGGCCGAGGGCGTGAGATGGAGCGCGGCGGCTGCCGCCGTGACCGTGCGGTGGTCGGCCACCGCACGAAGGATGTGGAGCCGCCGCGCTTCGATCATGCGACCGATTCTCTCAGGTCGGGCAAACCCGAAAGTCTCTGAGGCCGGGCGAGCCGGAAAGCCTCTCGCTCAGGCGTCCAGCTCCACGCGGGCGGCCACGAACGCGTCCACCGCCCGGTTCACGTCCGCCGTCGAGTGCCCGGCGGACAGCTGCACTCGGATACGCGCCTGGCCCTGCGGCACGACCGGGAACGAGAAGCCGATGACGTACACACCGCGCTCCAGGAGGAGCTCCGCCAGGCGTCCCGCCCTCGCCGCGTCGCCGATCATGACGGGGGCGATCGCGTGGTCGCCGGGGAGGATGTCGAAGCCTTCCTCGGTCATCCGGCGGCGGAACAGCGCGGTGTTCTCCGCGAGCCGGACCCGCAGGTCGTCCGCCGACTCCAGCAGGTCGAGCACCTTGAGGGAGGCGGCGGCAATCACCGGGGCGAGCGTGTTCGAGAAGAGGTACGGGCGGGAACGCTGGCGCAGCAGCGCGACGATCTCGGCGCGGGCGGCGACGTAACCGCCGGAGGCACCGCCGAGCGCCTTGCCGAGCGTGCCGGTGATGATGTCGACGCGGTCCATGACGCCGTGCAGTTCGGGGGTGCCGCGGCCGCCGGGGCCGACGAAGCCGACGGCGTGCGAGTCGTCGACCATGACCATGGCGTCGTAGCGGTCGGCGAGGTCGCAGATCTCGCGCAGCGGAGCCACGTACCCGTCCATGGAGAACACGCCGTCCGTGACGATCAGCCTGCGCCGGGCGCCGCTCGCCTCCTTCAACTGCTGCTCCAGGTCGGCCAGATCACGGTTGGCGTACCGGAAGCGGCGTGCCTTGGAGAGGCGGATTCCGTCGATGATGGAGGCGTGGTTGAGGGCGTCGGAGATGACCGCGTCCTCGGCGCCGAGGAGGGTCTCGAAGACGCCGCCGTTGGCGTCGAAGCAGGAGGAGTAAAGGATCGTGTCCTCCTGCCCGAGGAACGCGGACAGCCGCTGCTCCAGTTCCTTGTGCACCTCCTGCGTACCGCAGATGAAGCGCACGGACGCCATGCCGTAGCCCCAGCGGTCGAGGGCCGCGTGGGCGGCGGCGACGACCTCGGGGTGATCGGCGAGGCCGAGGTAGTTGTTGGCGCAGAAGTTGAGGACCTCGCCGGGGCGCCCGCCCGCGGTGACGCTCACGGTCGCCGACTGCGGGGTGCCGATGACGCGCTCGGGCTTGTGGAGACCGGCGGCGCGGATCTCGTCGAGGGTGGTGCGCAGATCGTCGCGTACGGAATCGAACATCATCAGTTCCTTAAAGCCTTCGTTCCTTGAATCCTGAGTTCGTTGAATCCCTGAGTTCCTTGAAGCCTCGGCTCCTTTGAAGCCTTGGTTCCCTTTGAAGCCTTGGTTCCCTGGAAGCCTTGGTTCCCTGGAAGCCTTGGTTCCCTTGAAGCCTCGGTTTCTTCAAGCCTCGGTTTCTTGAAGCCTTCGGCGGGTCAAAGCCTTCAGAGGGTCCAGTCGAGGATGACCTTGCCGCCGCGGCCGCTCGCCGCGTCGGCGAAGGCCGCCTCGTGGTCGCGGTGGCCGTACCGGCCGGTGATCACCGGCGCGAGGTCGAGGCCGCCTTCGAGGAGGACCGACATCGCGTACCAGGTCTCGAACATCTCGCGGCCGTAGATGCCCTTGATCGTGATCATGGAGGTGACGATCCGGGACCAGTCGACCGGGAACTCCTCGGCGGGCAGGCCGAGCATCGCGATCCGGCCGCCGTGCGTCATGTTGGCGATCATGTCGCGCATCGCCTCCGGACGCCCCGACATCTCCAGGCCGATGTCGAAGCCCTCCCGCAGTCCCAGCTTGCGCTGGCCGTCGGCGATGGTCGCGTCCGAAACGTTGAGGGCGAGGCTCGCGCCGATCTTGCGGGCGAGCTCAAGGCGCTCCTCGCTGACATCGGTGACGACGACGTTGCGGGCACCGGCGTGCCGGGCCACCGCGGCGGCCATCAGGCCGATGGGTCCGGCGCCGGTGATCAGTACGTCCTCGCCGACCAGCGGGAAGGAGAGAGCCGTGTGCACGGCGTTGCCGAACGGGTCGAAGATCGCGGCGATGTCGAGGTCGACGGGGACACGGTGCACCCACACGTTGGCAGCGGGCAGCACCACGTACTCGGCGAACGCGCCGTCGCGGCCGACGCCCAGACCGACCGTGGCGCGGCAGAGGTGCCGTCGCCCGGCCAGACAGTTGCGGCACTTGCCGCACACCAGGTGGCCCTCGCCGCTGACCCGGTCACCGACCTTGATGTCGGCGACGTCGCGACCGGTCCCGACCACCTCGCCGACGAATTCGTGCCCGAGCACCAGCGGCGTCCGGATGGCCTGTTGCGCCCAGCCGTCCCAGGACCGGATGTGCAGATCGGTACCGCAGATCCCCGTCCTGAGGACCTTGATCAGTACGTCGCCGGGGCCGGCCTGCGGCTCCGGAACGTCCACGAGCCAGAGCCCGGGCTCCGCCTTCTCCTTGACCAGCGCCTTCACTCAACGGCTCCTGTGGGTGAGCTCCCGGAGCAGGGCACGCCGAAACGGCCGACCCATGCCGGGAGAGGGGTGAAATCCCCTGGAAATCTGCCGTACGACGGCTCCCTGGTCCATCGAGGATTTCTTAAGCGCGGCCACAGCTCCGCTTCACGCCACCCCGCGCCTCACTCCTCCAGTAGCCGGCCGCTCTCCCGGAGCTCGATCTGCTGGACCAGTTCCGCAGCCATCGACTTGATGATCTCCAGCCCCGCTCTTCCCCAAGGGCGCGGCTCGGTGTCGACGGCGCAGACCGTGCCGAGGGCGATGCCCGTGTGGTCGATCAACGGGGCGCCGAGGTAGGAACGGACACCGATCTCGTCGACGACGGGGTTCCCGGCGAACCGCGGGTAGTCGCAGACATCCTCCAGGACCAGCGCCTTACGTCGGACCACCACATGGGGGCAGAAGCCATAGTCGCGCGTCAGACAGCGGCCCACGCGGAGTCCTGAACCGTCCGACGCGGTGGCGACCGCGATCAGCCGGTCACCCGAGCCGCCGATACCCGGGCCACTGCCGTCCGGGGTGTGCAGTCCCGCGAAGAACTGCCGGTTCTCGTCGATGAAGTTGACCATCGAGTACGGCACGGCGGCGAGCTCGGCGAGCCTGTCCGCGAAGGCGTCGAAGGCGGGCTCCGCACGCTCCCCCAGACCCAGTCGGCGCAGCCGCCGCACCCGGGCGGGGGCATCCTTGTCCTCCGGGGTCAGCAGCAGACGCCCCGCAGGACGCCGGGGCTCGTCACTCATATACGGGCTCCATGCCTTGGGGCATGGGCTCCACCACTACTTGATACGTGCGTCATGTGTGGGCTCCCGTACTCGGTGAGTGTGCCGGCGCGTGTGCGAGGAGATGCCGCACCAGGACGAGCAGGGTCTGCACGCCCGAGCTGGAGATCCGGGCGTCGCAGCGCACGATGGGGATCTCGGGGTCGAGGTCGATGGCCGCGCGCACCTCCTCGGGGTCGTAGCGGTAGGAGCCGTCGAACTCGTTGACCGCGACGATGAAGCCGAGACCGCGCTGTTCGAAGAAGTCGACGGCCGCGAAGCAGTCCTCCAGACGGCGTGTGTCGGCGAGGATCACCGCGCCGAGCGCCCCCTCGGAGAGCTCGTCCCACATGAACCAGAACCGCTCCTGCCCGGGCGTCCCGAACAGATACAGCACGTGTTCCGGATCGAGAGTGATCCGGCCGAAGTCCATGGCCACGGTCGTCTCCACCTTGTTCTCGACGCCGTCGAGACTGTCGGTGGCGGCACTGACCGTGGTGAGCAGCTCCTCCGTACTGAGCGGCGCGATCTCGCTCACCGCGCCGACGAAGGTCGTCTTGCCTACCCCGAACCCTCCCGCCACCAGGATCTTCAGCGCGGTGGGGAAGGGGTCAGAGCTGTCGTCGTAGTCCATCGAGCACTGCCTCCAGAAGAGACTGGTCAGTGGGGTTGTGGTCGAACACGGGAGGCTTCGTCGTCAGCGCCCCGCAGTCGACGAGGTCGGACAGCAGCACCTTGGTGACCGCCGCCGGCAGCTTCAGGTGTGCGGCGATCTCCGCGACCGAGATGGGGACCCGGCACAGTTCGAGTGCCTGGGTGTGCTCGGGCCCGAGGTAGCCGAGGGGAGTGGCGCCGGTGGCCATCACCTGCGACAGGAGGTCGAGCGCGGTGGTGGGCCGGGTCCGGCCGTTGCTGACCGTGTAAGGGCGCACCAGCCGGCCGGCCGCGTCGTCGAGCCAGGGCCCGTCGCCGGCGGCGGCCACGCTCAAGGCCTCATCGCCGAGGGTTCGGCCGCGGGCTGCCGGGGTGCGGTCATCAGATACGGCCGGACGCTCTTGACCAGCATCGCCATCTCGTAGCCGAGCACCGCCGCGTCGGCCTCACGCCCGGCAAGTACGGCGAGACAGGTGCCGGAGCCGGCCGTGGAGACGAACAGCAGGGTCGAGTCCAGTTCGACGACGACCTGACGTACGTCGCCGCCGTCGCCGAAGCGGATGCCCGCGCTGCGGCCCAGGGAGTAGAGGCCGGAGGCCAGCGCGGCCATGTGGTCGGCGCTGTCCGTGTCGAGGCCGTGGACCGACTTCACGAGTCCGTCGCAGGACAGGAGCACCGCGCTCGTGGTGTGCGGCACGCGCTGCACGAGGCCGCTCATCAGCCAGTCGAGATCGGATACATGGCCGGTCGGCGCATCGCTCGCCATGGTGGATCGACTCCTTGAGGTACGCAGGTCTGCGAGAGCGGAGGGGGTGGAGGTGCTGGTGGGGGTGGAGAAGCCACTGGTCATCCGGCCGGTGCGCTCCCGTCGTGCCGGGTGGTGAATCCCTGTCCGGGCGCAGGCGCGGGCGCGGCGTCGCGCGCCCCCTGCACCTCGTGCGGCGCGGGCGCATGGGCCGTGTGCACCTCGACTATGTGCGCCGCATCGCTGGGCACTCCGGGCGGCCCGTCCGCCTGCGGTCCACCCGCCTGCGGCCTACCCAACTGCGGCGCGTCGGCCGGGCGTACATCCATCGGCCGTACGTCCATGGAGGCGACGCCCGCGGACGTCACCCCGTCGACTCGGGTCACCCCATCCACGTGCCGCTCATCCATATGCAGCTCATCAATATGCGATCGCTCCATATGTGATCGCTCCATGTGCGAGGCATCCACGTGTGGTTCCTCCACGTGTGGTTGCTCTCTGCGGGAGTCCCCAGGAGCATCCGCGTGGGCGTGACTCACGTGGGCGTGCCCCATATGGGCCACGCCCACGACCGGCGCATCCACCCGAACAACCTCCAGCGGCGGCAGCGTGGACGAGCCGCCCAGAGGCCAAGCCTCCGCATCCGAGGGCTCCACGCGCGCCGATTCCGCCTGCGCCACCTCCGCGAGCCCGATCCCGCGCTGGAACGCCGCCATGAGGCCGGGGTCATGACCGGGGACGTACTCCGTCTCGCGGCGGGGTGCGGGCCCGTCGCGCAACTGGGGGGCGATGTGTTCCTGAGCGCGTCTCGTGGGCAGTTGGGGCTTGCCCATGGTGCCGCGGACGGCGCTGCCCCGCGCTGTTGGCGGCAGCGCCGCGTTGTCCGTCACCCCGTGCCCGTCGTCGGGACGGATGCCGGGTACGGCCTCGGCCGGGTTGGGCCGCGCCACGCGGGTTCCGCGCATGGGCAGCGGCGCCGGACCACCGCGCCCCGTGGTCATCGCACCCTTCGGCGCCTGGTCCCGCTGCGTCTGCCGAGGCATGGGGGAACCCGCCCCGCTCCCGGGCGGCGCGGAGACCGGGGCCGCCTGCACGCCCCCCGGACCCGCCGACGGGCGCCGGTGCCCCGCCGCCTGCTGGGGCTGCCCCCGCGTCACACCTCCGGGGTCGCCCTGCGCCGTCCCCAACAGTGCCTGCGGCACGACGAGTACGGCTTGGACACCGCCGTAGATATTGGTCTGCAGCCGTACGTGGATGCCGTGCCGGCGCGCGATCTGCGAGACGACGAACAAACCGATGCGGCCGTCCTGAAGCAGGCTGGCGACATTGACCTGATCGGGGTCGGCGAGCAGGGCGTTCATCTTGTTCTGTTCGCCCAGCGGCATGCCGAGGCCCCGGTCCTCGACCTCGACGGCGAGTCCGGAGGTCACGAGGTTGACGCGCAGTAGCACTTGCGTGTGCGGGGCCGAGAACACCGTGGCGTTCTCGACGAGTTCGGCCAGCAGATGGACGACGTCGGCGACGGCGTGTCCGCGCAGTGTGCCGTCGATAGGAGGCACCAGTTTGACCCGCGAGTACTGCTCGACCTCGGCGATCGCGGATCGCAGTACCTCGGTCATGGAGACGGGGTTGCTCCACTGACGGCGCGAGACGGCGCCACCGAGCACGGCGAGGTTCTCGGCGTGCCGCCGGATGCGGGTGGCGAGGTGGTCGATGTGGAAAAGGCCCTTGAGCAGATCCGGGTCCTCGATCTCGTTCTCGAGCTCGTCGAGGATCGAGATCTCGCGGTGCACGAGGGACTGGAGCCGCCGGGCCAGATTGACGAAGACCTCGACCTTCTGCTCGCTGCCCGCATGACTGGAGAGCTGCGCGGCCTGTACGACGGCCGTGATGGCGCCGTCGTGGGCGCGGGAGAGATCGGCGGCGAGCAGCTCGAAGTCGTCGGCGTCCGCGGGCGGCTGGCGGCGCGCCTTGCGGGCGGGCGGACTCTCGCCGCGGCGCAGCCCTTCGACGAGGGCGCGCAGGTCGCCCTCGGTGCGGGCGCTGGTGCGGCGCAGGGCACCTATCCGGTCCCGTACGGACGTGGCGGCGCGGTCGGCGGCCACGGCGGCTATCACGATGCCCGCGAGCGCCACGCCCAGCGCTCCCGCGAGCACGGCCCACAGCGTGAGGCCGGGCCGTGCGCCGGTGGAGCGGACGGTGAACAGCACGGCCGCGGACGCACTGAGAGCCACTGCGGTCGGCGGCAGCACCGCCAGGCGCAGCAGTTGGGGCCGTAGGTGGGTTTCGGGCAGCGAGGGGGCTGTGTGGGCGACCGGCCGTCCGTGCCGTCCGCCCTCACGGCGGTCTGCGCGTGCGGCCGGTGCGCGAAGCTGAGACATCGGCGTCCTTGTACTGGTACGTCGGGGGTAGGGGACTGACGGGTCGGACATCCCCTGGGGCTCCCGCGGGTCTGCTCGACTCGGTCGGGCGTCATCGCGGTGCCGGTCGAGAAGAGCCGAAGAATTCGGCCCCTCGTCGCCCGACGGCAACTGACAGTAGTCGGCAACGCTTCATGTGCGGTGGGCAGTTGACAAAGTCAGACGGGCAGGGTCCCGCTCTGGTATGATCCTTCGTACGACAGACCGATAACACCCTCGGACGCGCGTTCCCGTAGAGCACGGTTTCGATCAGAGCTGTTCAGAAGCGGTCAGCGACAAACGGCGAGGGCCGGGGAGCAATGTGCTCCCCGGCCCTCGCCGTTGGTCGAAAACGTGGTCCCCGGGATCGGGATTTCAGCCCGCGGGCACCGTTTCCGGTTCGCCTGTGCCCTCCGTGGTCCCCGCGACGACGTCACCCGGTGTGTTGGCCGCGGTCTTCTGCACGGCGGGCCATCCGGCCTCCGGTGTGACGGCCACGGCGCGCCACCAGGGCTCGGACGGAACGGTTTCGGCCGTCGGTTCGAAGGGCTCGCCGGGGCGCGGCAGCGCGACGCGCGCACCGACCGCGTCTGCGGCGGCGACAGTCCCCTCGCCGGGCTCCGCCCAGGGGTGGGCCGCCAGATTGAACGTCGCCCAGTGGATCGGCATCATGACGCCGCCGGGCCGACCACCCTCCAGCCCCCGTCGCCCGCCCTGAAGATCCAGATGGGCGCGCATGCCCTCCTCGGGCGTCATGTGGATGTCGGGCCAGAACTCGCTGTACGCGCCGATCTGGATCATCGTGGCGTCGAACGGTCCGTGCTCGGCGCCGATGTCCTTGAAGCCCTCGAAATAGCCGGTGTCACCACTGTGGTAGATCCGGTGGTCGGCACCGGCCACCGCCCAGGACGCCCAGAGTGTGTGCTGGGTGTTGCGCAGACCCCGGCCGCAGAAGTGGCGGGCGGGTGTGGCAGTCAGGGAGATGCCGCCGACCTTCGTGGACTCGTTCCAGTCCAGCTCGCGCAGCCGGTCCTGCGACACGCCCCAGTGCTCCAGGTGGGCGCCGACACCGAGCGGCACCGCGAACACCGTGTCCGTGCCGGCCAGGGCCTTGATCGTGGGCAGGTCGAGGTGGTCGTAGTGATCGTGCGAGATGACGACCACATCGACGGGTCCGAGCGCGGCCAGCGGCAGCGGTACGGGGTGCAGCCTCTTGGGTCCGGCGAAGTTGAACGGAGAACATCGTTCGCCCCAGACCGGATCGAAGAGCACCCGGTGCCCGTCGATCTCGGCGAGCACACTGGAGTGCCCCATCCAGGTGAGCCGCAGCCCGCTCGGCGCGGGCCTGGCGAGGTCGGCGAGCGTCGTGGCGTGCACCGGCACCGTGCCGGCCGGGGCGCGCCGGACACGCTCTTCCTTACGGAGGTAGGCCTTCGCGGCCTCACGCATGGCGCCGTCGGGCCGGGGGGTACCCGCCGGGTTCGTGAAGACACCGTCCGCGAAGTTGGGCGATCTGCGGATGCGCTCCAGTCGCTCACCGCTCGGATCCGCGCCGAAGGCGGCGGGCCGCAGCGCGCGGAGCCCGGAGCTCAGGGGACGGAAACCGGTCACAGTACCTCCAGGTGGAGTCAGTCAGGCTTTCATTATGGTCGCCGCATCCGACAGCGCCGGGGCGGACCCGTCACAGCGCGATGTCCGTGACCGTACGGCCTGTATCTCCTCAACCCCATGGAGCGCCCCCTTCTTCCTAACCCCGGGGCGGGTGTGTGCCCCTTTCCGTCACCAGGAGCTCAATTACTGACTGCCTGTTCAGTACGCGTACTGTGACCGTCCGGCCCCGCCCGTCCGGCCGCCTTTGGGGACACCATGTACCGAGGGCTCCGACACCCCCACGGCGGTGGACCTCGCGCCGGTCGGCCGACCCCCTGATCGCCGTATACCGAGGAGACCCCGTGACCGCCCCCCTGATGACGCTCACCTGGACCGACCACGTCACCGGCCACCAGGGCTTCCTCGTGGTCGACCGGCTCGTACGAGGTGTCGCCAGCGGCGGACTGCGGATGCGGGCGGGCTGCACGCTCGACGAGGTCGCCGGGCTCGCCCGCGGCATGACCATGAAAGAAGCCCTGCACTACCACTCCGAGGGCCGCTACATCCCGCTCGGCGGCGCCAAGGGCGGCATCGACTGCGACCCCCAGGACCCGGCGGCGTACGGACTCCTGGTGCGCTACCTGCGCGCCATGCGCCCGTACATCGAGAGCTTCTGGACCACGGGCGAGGACCTCGGTCTCACCCAGGACCTGGTCGACCGGGCCGCCGAGGAGGCGGGGCTCGTCTCCTCCATCCAGGCCGTGTACCCGCTGCTCGACGACGAGGTGACCGCGAGACGGCGGCTCGCGGACGCGTTCGCGGTCGAGGTGGACGGGATCGGACTCGACGAGTTGGTCGGGGGCTGCGGTGTCGCCGAGTCGGTGCTCGCGGCCCTGGACCGCGCCGGGATGCCGTACGCGGGGACGCGCGTCGCCGTGCAGGGGCTCGGCACCATGGGCGGGGCCACGGCACGCTTCCTCGCGCGCGCGGGACTCACGATAGTGGCCGTCGCCGACATCAAGGGAACGATCGGCAACCCTGACGGCCTCGACGTCGACGCGCTGCTCGCGGCGCGGGACGCCTACGGGACGGTCGACCGCTCGGCGCTGCGCCCGGCCGACCGTGAACTGCCGGGCGACGCATGGCTGTCGGCCTGCGCGGAGGTGCTGGTGCCCGCGGCGGTCTCCTATGCGATCGACACCGTGAACCAGCAGTTGATCAGCGCCCGCTGGATCGTCGAGGCGGCCAACATGCCCCTTCTGGCCGAGGCGGAGGAACTGCTCGCCGCGCGCGGAGTCACCGTCCTGCCGGACGTCGTGGTCAACTCCGGCACGAACGCCTGGTGGTGGTGGACGCTGTTCGGCGACATCGGCGCGGACGCGGACGAGGCCTTCGCCTACATCCGGCGCTCCATGCGCGCCCTCATCGACCAGATGCTGGCCCGCGCGGAGGCCGACGGGAGCACGCCGCGAGCCGCCGCGCACGCCATCGTCGCCGACCGACTGCCGGTGATCGCCGAGCGGTTCGGCTGGTACGGATGACCACGCTGGGCCACCCGCATCCCCGGCGCGACCTGGGAGACCCGACGCCGACACGCCCTCTGGCGAGGGATTAGGGTTGCCGCGTGGCAAGAGTGCGGTTGAACGTGGCGGAACGGCGCGAGGAGTTGCTGCGCGCCGCGGTCGAGCAGATCGAGGCGCGGGGTGTGGCGGCGGTACGGATCGCCGATGTGGCCTCGGCGCTCGGGGTGAGCAACGCGCTGGTGCTGTACCACTTCTCGACCAAGGAGAAGCTGCTCGCGGAGGCGTTCGCCTACGCCGCCGAGGACGACCTCGCCCATCTGCGCAAGCTGCTCGGCCGTCGCACCTCGGCGCTGCGCCGACTGCGGGCCGCGGTGCGCTGGTATGCGCCGACCGGGCAGGCCAAGGGGTGGCGGCTGTGGATCGAGGGCTGGGCGGCCGCACTGCGCGAGCCCGCGCTCAGAGAGGTCACGTGCTATCTCGACAAGCAGTGGAAGGCCGCGATCATCGAGGTGATCGCGGAGGGCGTGGCCGCGGGTGAGTTCCGCTGCCCGGACCCCACCGGCACGGCCCTTCGCCTGACAGCGCTGCTCGACGGGCTCGCCGTGCAGATGACCGCGTACGAGGGTGCGGTGTCGCGGGCTCAGACCCACGAGTGGGTGGACGAGGCACTCGCGCGCGAACTCGGCCTTGAGCGGGAGGCGTTGACGGCGGCGGTGCGCTGAGAGGCATACCGTCCCAGGCGTTGTGCCCCCTTCACCTCGTACGCCCGAAGGCTCTCCCGGCAGACGCCGAGGGGTGGTGCGCGGCGCCGGAACCCCGGCGC
>NZ_JBHXMF010000024.1:113520-120448 GCF_042721055.1 Streptomyces sp. NPDC058470 | reverse complement strand
AACGCCGGACGGGCTGAATTGAGGGCCCCGGACGTGACGGGACGCGTGTCACAGAGGGACCTGGTTCCGTCCGGCGGGGGCGGCGCCTATCGTCAAGGTCATGTTCGCTGCCTACGCCGCCCGGATCGACCGTGACCAGCCGCTCAACGGCCTGGAGTTGGGGGAGCGTCCGGTCCCCGAGGAGAGGCCCGGCTGGACGACCGTGAACGTGCGGGCCGCTTCCCTCAACCACCACGACCTGTGGTCGCTGCGCGGAGTGGGCCTGGCCGAGGACAAGCTGCCGATGATCCTCGGGTGCGACGCCGCCGGGATCGACGAGGACGGCAACGAGGTCGTGCTGCACTCCGTCATCGGGCAGACCGGGCACGGGGTCGGCCCCAAGGAGCCCCGTTCCATTCTCACCGAGCGCTACCAGGGCACCTTCGCAGAGCGGGTCTCCGTGCCCGCGTGGAACGTGCTGCCGAAGCCCAGGGAGCTGTCGTTCGCGGAGGCCGCCTGTCTGCCCACGGCCTGGCTGACGGCGTACCGGATGCTCTTCACCAACGCGGGCGTACGCCCAGGCGACTCCGTGCTCGTCCAGGGCGCCGGCGGAGGAGTGGCGACGGCCGCGATCGTGCTGGGGAAGGCCGCGGGGCTGCGGATGTTCGCCACCAGCCGCGACGAGGCCAGGCGGAAGAGGGCCGTCGAGCTGGGGGCCGTGGAGGCGCTCGAATCCGGGGCTCGGCTGCCGCAGCGGGTCGACGCGGTGATCGAGACGGTGGGGGCCGCCACCTGGTCGCACTCCATCAAGTCGCTGCGGCCCGGCGGCACGCTGGTCATCTCGGGTGCCACCAGCGGCGACCGGCCCTCGCACGCCGAACTGACCCGCGTCTTCTTCCTTGAGCTCAGGATCGTCGGCTCGACGATGGGTACCAAGGACGAGCTGGAGGACCTGCTGTCGTTCTGCGCCGCCACCGGTGTGCGGCCCGTCATCGACGAGGTGCTGCCGCTCGACCGGGCACGCGAGGGGTTCGAACGGCTGGAGTCCGGCGACCAGTTCGGGAAGATCGTTCTTGCCGTGGACTGACGGTCGTGTGGAGTCGTATGCGGGTGGTTTCGGTTTCGGCGGGCTCGGATTCCTCGGGTCCGCCGTTTGTGTGTCAACTTTGATTGACGGATGCCGGGTGTCAATGTAGGTTGACATCATGACCGAAGCAACGGATCTTGCCGAGCGCGCGGGTGATCGTGATCCGCGCGTCGGGCTGCGGGCGGTCTCCGCGCTGCGGAGGTTGTTGGAGCAGTTGGAAGCGGTGCAGGTGCGCAGCGCGCGCAATCAGGGCTGGTCGTGGCAGGACATCGCCGCGGAACTCGGAGTGACCAGGCAGGCCGTGCACAAGAAGTACGGGAGGCAGTGATGTTCGAGCGGTTCACGAAGGATGCGCGGGCCGTGGTCGAGGGGGCGGTCGGGCACTGCGAACGGGCGGGGGAGAGGCGGGTCGAGGAAGCGCACATGCTGCTCGCCCTCCTGGACCGGGAAGGCAGCCGGGGCTCGTTCGTCCTGGCATCGCTCGGGCTGGCGGGACGGCGTGACTCCGTCGTCCGGGAACTTGCCGAGGCGCGGCGGCGGGGTGGGCTCTCCCGCGCGGACGCCGACGCCCTCTCGGGGCTCGGCATCGACCTCTCGGAGATCGTTTCCCGGGTGGAAGAGACGCATGGGGTGGGCGCGTTGGAGGCGGGGCAGCGGGGTGCCGGTGGGCGCCGGTCGCGGCGGCCCGGCTTCGCTCCCGGGGCCAAGGACGTGCTCACCCAGTCGCTGCGGATCGCTCTCGCCCATCAGGACCGGCACATCGGGGACGAGCACCTTCTGATGGCGCTTGCCTCGCGGCCCGGTGTTCCCGCCGAGGTACTGGCCGACCATGGGGTGACGTACGCGGGGGTTGTGCGGGTGCTGTACGGGGACGGGGGCGGGGTGGCCAAGGCGGGGTGAGGTGGGGGCGGGTGGCGGCGGATGGGGGCATTTTTTCGCCCCCTTCCGCCCCTGCCCGTCCCGTATCCGGGGGCGCCGCCCCCAGGCCCCCGGATCGCGCTGAACGCACTTGTCCTCGATCGCCGGACAGGTCCTAAGGGGTAGCCCTGCGCAATGCCGCCCCGATGTGGGCCGCCGCCGTCGACAAGTGGCGTCGGGTGTCGCGGAGTTGGTCCTCCGTCACGCCGTGGTCGCGGGCCGCGTCGCGGATGTCGTCGCGGAAGCGGTCCAGGAGACGGTCCAGGTCGCGGGCCGGGTTGCCGGTGGAGTCCTCGTGGGCCCAGGAGGGTTCGTAGCCGGCGGGGAAGTCGTCCGGGGTGACTGTGTACTCCGGCTCCTTCGCCCCCTTCGTCTCCCTTGCTTCGTTGGCCGATGTGGCCGATGTGGCCGAAGCGCCTGATGTCGTCGGCGAGTCTGATGTGGCCGATGTGGTGGATCCGGCTGCCGTTTCCGTGCGGCCGAAGCCGAAGTCCTTGCCCAGGTCCTTCGCGAAGTCCTTGCCCAGATCCTTGCCGAAGTTCTTTCCGAACTCGCCGAACTCCTTGGCCAGTTCGGTCAGGCCCTCGCGGACGCCGGTCGGCCAGTCGCCCCGTGCGAAGTGGTCCTGGACCTGGTCCTGGACATGCTTGGCCATGCGCTGCATCTCCTCCTGGGCCTGGGCGCGGGTCCTTTCCTGGGCCTCCTTGGCCTGGCGGCGGGCACGCTGCGCCTCGTCGCGGGCGCGACGGCTCTCGTCCTTCGCGCGGCGGGCCTGCTCCTTCCACTCCTGCTTGACGCGCCGCATCTCCTCCTTCGCGGCCCGCCATGACTCCTTGTCGAGGTTGTCGCCGAATTCCCCGAACTCGCCCCGAGCGGTGTCGTGTTCCTTGGCCGTGGAGCCACCCGCGCCACTCGTGCCACCCCGCCGGGCCGCCGTGGCCGCCGCTCGCATCTCACGTCGCAGGTCGCCTGCCGCGCCCCGTACGTCGGCACGGATCTCCGCCGCGAGCTCCGCCACCGACTCGCGGATCTCCAGCTCCAGGTCGGCCAGCTCACCGCTGCGGTCGGCCAGTTCGGCGCGGCCCGCGTCGGTGATCGCGTACACCTTGCGACCGCCCTCGGTCGTGTGTGTGACCAGGCCCTCGGTCTCCAGCTTCGCCAGCCGCGGGTAGACGGTGCCCGCCGAGGGGGCGTACAGGCCCTGGAAGCGCTCCTCCAGGAGCCGGATCACCTCGTACCCGTGGCGCGGGGCCTCGTCCAGCAGCTTCAGGAGGTAGAGCCGAAGGCGGCCATGGGCGAAGACGGGAGGCATCTCAGAGCACCTTCTTGCTGGTCGGGGCGTCGGTCGCGGGGTCGGTAGCGGTGCCGGAGGGGGCTTCGGGCGCGGTCTCGGGCGCGGCGTCCTGCGGGTCCTCGGGCGCGGCGTCCTGTGGTTCCTCGGGCGGCTCGTCCTCCGTCGGCGGCCTGCGCAGCAGGGCGATGGAACCGGAGACGGTCACCGCCTTCAGCTTGCCGTTGCCCGCGCCCAGCCGGCCGGTGATCTTCTTGGCGCCCCACTGCCCGCCGACACGGAGATCCTCGAAGGCGCTGGAGACGCTGCCGCTCGCGGTGTTCGCCTCCACCACCGCGTCCGCCGGGTGCGGGAGCCGGATGGCGATCTCGCCCGAGACGTTCGACAACTGGACGTCCGTCGGAGTGCCCGTGGCGTCCAGGTCCACGATCATCGAGCCGCTCACAGACTCGGCCCGCACGGAAGAGCCCGAGCCCTCGACGACCGTCAGGTCGCCGGAGACGGAGTTGAAGCGGAGGTCACCTGTGACGGCCTGGGCCTCCAGATTCCCGGACACCGTATCCACGCGAACCGGGCCGGCGATGCGGACCAGTGTCGTGTCGCCCGTGACGCCCTTCACCTCTACCCGGCCGTCCGTCCCGGAGATCACGGCGGCAGCGCCGACCACGCCCAGCTCGACGCGGGTGCTCGCCGGGACGGCCAGGGAGACCACCGCGCTGCGGCGCCAGATCTTGCGGTCGAGCCATTTGAGGAAGCCCTTCCAGGGAAGGTCCTCATAGGCCACCGTGAGGGTGCCGCCCTCCTGAGTCACCTGGAGCGGCGGGCCCTCCAACTCGGAGACTTCGAGCCGGGCGGAACCCTCGTCGGTACCCACGACGTTCACTGTTCCGTTGACGACGCGCACATGCAGGGCCGTCACGGGAGCGTCGAAGGTGAGCTTGCCGGGCTCTGCGACGGACCACTCGGACATGGTGCGACCTCCTCGACAGGATCGGGATGGGACGCGCCATATCGCGTCTTCCACGTAACACGATATATCGCGGATACGGAAAGTCAAGACACCGGCTCCGACGGCCTCCTGGCGGGCAAAAGGGGCAAGTCGCTCGTAAGTGCGCCTACGGTATGACCATGTCCTCGACGTCCGGCGAGTCCTCTGGCCGGCCTTCCGGCCAGGCCCCCGGCGGCCTGCTCCTCTGCCGGGCGCGGCCCGAGTCCGTCGGGTCCGCCGCCCAACTGCTGCGTGAGGGGATGCTGCTCACCGCGGCCGGTGCCGAGTGGAGTGTGCTGGTTCCGGAGGGCAGGCCCTGGCTGCACGGTGCCGAACCCGTCGACCGGGTGCTCACCGGCTGGGCCACCGCTCTCGCCGTCGGCGCCCCCTGGCCCGTACTGGCCCTCTGGTGGGACGCCGACCACAGCGGCTACACTCTCGCCTCGGGTTTCCGCCGCACCGTCGGCTACGAGTGGCTGGCGAACGGCACCCCGGTCGGCGAGGACGAGGCGATGCGTACCTTCGCGGCCCGCCTCGGTCTCGATCCCGTGCTGGACATGCAATCGCTGGAACGGTTGGCCGAGCTCGACTCCGCCGCGGACGCCCGTGCGCGCATGCGCGGGCTGCTCGCCGTCCTCACGCGCGCGGGGGTGGCACTTCCGGCCGGGCTCACCCCGGGGGAGCCCATCGGAAGGCTCCGTGAAGTGGCCCGGGTCCAGCCCGGTGCCGAGCAGATCGAGTGGACGGGGTGGGCTGCCGCGGTCCGTGCGGAGCTCGACGTCGTGGAGGGTGGCAGCCTCGGGCCGTGGCTGCGTGGCCCGAAGGCCCGCGCCCTGGCCGTGGCCCAGCTGGCCGCCGGTCTCCCGCTCGCCGCCTGGGGTGTACGCCGGAGCAGTGGCGGCTGGACCGCCGCGGGGGCCCTGCTGGTGATCCACGGCGTGCTCGGGCTCGCGTACGACCGGCTGCGGGCCTTCGGCTGACCTCGCCCGATACCGATACCGACGGCACCGTTGGCCGACGCTCGCGCGAGCCGGGATTTCGCGAGCCGGAGCTACCCGAGCCGCGACTACTCGTCCTCGT
The DNA here is from genome assembly GCF_042721055.1 of Streptomyces sp. NPDC058470. Classification (NCBI taxonomy): domain Bacteria; kingdom Bacillati; phylum Actinomycetota; class Actinomycetes; order Kitasatosporales; family Streptomycetaceae; genus Streptomyces; species Streptomyces sp. NPDC058470. The sequence goes on along the minus strand of NZ_JBHXMF010000024.1, from coordinate 115,105 downwards.
CGTCCTCGTCGTCCAGCCGTGCCAGCCATGTCGCCAGCCGTTCCACCGGGACCTCGAAGTCCGGGTTGAGGTCGACAAACGTACGGAGCTGCTCGGCGAGCCACTCGAAGGTGACCTCTTCCTCGCCGCGCCGCTTCTCCAGTTCTTCGATGCCGCGGTCGGTGAAATACATGGATGGTGCTCCGTGAGTGAAGTGGCGGGCGGGAGTCTTCCCGTGAGGGGAGGCTGGGAAAAGGATAGGCGGGGGCGGGTGACGCCCGGAGGTCCTCTCGCGCGGCTGTCGGCCTGCCGCTAGCCTGCGCAACGGGGCGGCGGGACCACAGGGGCGTGGGGCAATGGGGGAACGGGGGATGACATGGGTGATGGAGTGACCCGTATCGCACGGATCGAACTGCCCGACGGGACACCGGTATGGGCGAGGATTTCCGGCACCGAGGAGTTGGAGGAACCGTCCGGCGGGCTGTCGTACACGGACACGGGTTTCGGTGAGCGGATCGAGGCGCAGGTCGAGAGCCTGCAGTCCGTGATCACCGGCGTCGCACGCTCGCTGGCCGCGCCGCTGCGTGCCGTCCGGCCCGACGAGGTCAGCGTCGAGTTCGGGATCGAGCTGACGGCAAAGGCGGGCAAGGTGATCGGCCTTCTCGCGGAGGGCGAGGCCAAGGCCGCCCTCACGGTCACCCTCACCTGGAACGGCGGCCCGCCGGATCTCGACCTCGTCGACGGCACGGGCGGACTGACCGGGCCCGCCCAGGTGGGTGGGATTGGAGGTTCGGCCGACTCCGCGCCGGTGGGTGGGATTGGTGGTTCGGCCGGGCCCGCGCCTGTGGTTGGGACCGGCGGTTCGGCCGGCTCCGCGCCGGTGGGCGGCACCGGCGGACTGACCGGCTCCGTTCCGGTGGGTGGGTTTGGAGGTTCGGCCGGGCCCGCGCCCGTGGTTGGGGCTGGTGGAGCGGCTGGGTCGGCCGTGGTGGGCGGCACTGGCGGATCGGTCGGCCCGGCGCAGGTGGTTGGGACCGGCGGACTGACCGGGTCTGCCTCGGTGGTTGGGGCTGGTGGAGCGGCTGGGTCGGCCGTGGTGGGCGGCACCGGCGGATCGATCGGCTCCGTTCCGGTGGTTGGGATCGGTGGACAGGTCGGCCCGACCTCGGTGGTTGGGGCTGGTGGAGCGGCTGGGTCGGCCGTGGTGGGCGGCACTGGCGGATCGGTCGGCCCGGCGCAGGTGGTTGGGACCGGCGGACTGACCGGGTCTGCCTCGGTGGTTGGGGCTGGTGGTTCGGCCGGTTCCGCGCCGGTGGGCGGCACCGGCGGATCGATCGGCTCCGTTCCGGTGGGTGGGTTTGGAGGTTCGGCCGGGCCCGCGCCCGTGGTTGGGGCTGGTGGAGCGGCTGGGTCGGCCGTGGTGGGCGGCACTGGCGGACGGGTCGGCCCGGCGCAGGTGGTTGGGACCGGCGGACTGACCGGGTCTGCCTCGGTGGTTGGGGCTGGTGGTTCGGCCGGTTCCGCGCCGGTGGGCGGCACCGGCGGATCGATCGGCTCCGTTCCGGTGGGTGGGTTTGGAGGTTCGGCCGGGCCCGCGCCCGTGGTT
>NZ_JBHXMF010000024.1:75258-113420 GCF_042721055.1 Streptomyces sp. NPDC058470 | reverse complement strand
GTCGGCCCGGCGCAGGTGGTTGGGACCGGCGGACTGACCGGGTCTGCCTCGGTGGGCGTGATCGCCGGACCGGCCGATCTCACCTCGGTCGGCGGCACCCCCGGACCGGCCGTCCTCACCCCCGTCGGCGGCACCGGCGTCCCGTCGGCCCCTGTTTCAGGGGGCGCGTCACCCGGCGCCCCGGCGCACGGTGGCGGCGCGGACGGTTCTGCCGGGGGCGGAGCATGACGGACGGGCACGCCCCGGGCGCGTCAGGAGGGCTCGGGAACGCTCACCGTGCGCTGCGTGATCTCGTCATGGCGGCGACGGTCCGCATCCATCGGGCGGGGGCAGGGTATGAACTGGACGAACCAGGCACGTTCCTCGGGAGCGGGTTCTTCATAGCTCCCAACTGGGTTCTCACCTGCGCGCATGTGGCGCTGAGCGGAGAGGGGGGCGAGGTGACCGTGGTGTACGAGACCGGACCGGGACGCGGTACCTCCGCCGTCGCCGGTGAGACGGCGGCCGCTCTCCCGGAGCACGTCCAGCGTGCGGTGCGCGGCAGTTGGCCGGCGCCCGACCTCGCGCTCGTGCGGCTGCGTGAGCCCGTCGACCATGACTGCGTCTATGTCACCGAGCGCCCGGCCGCCTACTACGGAGAGGCGATCGTCTTCTACTCCGGATGGTCCGAGGTGGGCGGGGAGCTGCGCCGGCTGAACGGAACCTGCACCGTGCAGGGCACCCTCGGCGGCTGGTCCCCGGACGAGCAGATACGGCTGGGCGGCGATGTGCTGCCGCCCGGTGTCTCGGGCGGGCCGGTGGTAGACCCCGTGAGCGGTGCGGTCGTCGGCGTACTGAAGTCGCAGGCGGACCGGGGGCTGGGCGGCACGTCCACGGGCGTGGAGCAGTTGCGTTCCCTGCCCGTGCCGCCGGATAAGGCGCGGGCCGAGCACGACGATCCCTACCAGGCCGTCTTCCACGCCCATGACCGATACCACCGGGACCGGCAGCGCCATCCCGACAACGACCGCGGCACCTGGGCCGACGTACAGAACCAGCTCGGCGCACGGGCGGGCCGCGCCCTCGACCCGGACGAGCGGACCCAGTTGCTCGGCCGGCTCGCCGACCTGCCGCCGCCGGTCAGCACCCCGGCCCTGCTGGACATCCTCGAATCCCTCCTCGGCGGCCGGGCCGCGATCCCGCACCCGGCCCCGCGCGCGTGGCGCGACGGACTCGGCGCGCTGTACGAGAGCCCCCGCCAGGACGGCGCGCTGGAACTCGTCCTGGACTACGCGATGCGGGTCCTGTCCGCCGAGCGTCCCTTCGTCACGCCTGGCACCCACAGCGCGGAGCGCGCACTGTGGGCCTGGGTGCGGCAGACCTCGGAAGGCCGGGCGGGACCCGACTACCGCCGCCGGCTCGGTCGGCAGCGGATCGAGGGGCTCCAGGCACCGCGGCGCGAGGCGTCTCCACCGGACGAAGAGTCGGCGCACGCCACCGACCTCGCGCCGCACACCTTCGCCCTCCTCGAACTGGTGCAGCGGGGCTGGGAACCGGACCGCTGCGACTGGCGGGTCTCCGTCGCCCGGCCGACCGGCGAAGTGGTGCGCGTCCGCGACGGTGAGCGCGCCCTGCTGTCCGGCCTGCCCGGCCCCCTCGGTGCGCCGCTCGCCGAGGCCTTCAGGCAGTGCGACGAACCAGGACGGCCCGCCGTCCTCCAGGTCGCGCTGCCCCACCCGCTGCTCGGACTGGACGTCGACACCTGGCAGTTCGGCCCCGGCGAGCCCTCGCTCGGTGCGCACCGGCCGGTGATCGTGCGCTGCGCCGACCGGGAGCAGTTGCCCGACGTGGACGATCCCGTCGTACCCGGCGGCGAGCAGCTCCCCGCCCGGGAGGAGTACGACGGACGTGACGCCCGCTGGCACACCATCCACGCGCACGGCGCGAAGGCCGAAGTCCTGGACTGCGAGGACGGATTACGGGTACCCGTGCCACTCGCGCGGTCGCTGCGCGACCTGCCGCCCAGAACGGTGCCGGTGCTCTGCCGCTACGGCGACCGACGCTTCAAGGACGACCATGTGGCGCTCGTACGGATCGTGCACGGCGGCTTCGGCGTCGCGCTGTGGCGGCGCTGGAGCGGCCAGACCGACGCCGTGTGCGGCGAGTTCCACCGTGGCGCGGACGACACCGTCGCGCGCGCGGGCAGTGCGGAGCGGCTTCCCGGACTCGTCCACGAACTGCGGGCGGGGCTGCGTGCGGGAAAACTGGAAACCTATTGGGCCGATGGAATCGCCCTGTTCTACGACGATCCGCGCCGGCCCCTGCCCGGTACCGGGGACCTGTTGGAGGCGCCATGAGCGGAGCAGCCGGCAGCGGGTCGCACCGAGCAGGCACCCCCGGGCCGAACAGGACGACGCCGACGGTCCGTACCAGCTGGCTGAGCTGGGCCCGTACGCGCCCAACCGGCCTTCCATGACTCGGCACTTGGCTCTATCGAGGCCTCCCGAGGGTCGATACCGTGATGCACGTTCGACGGCTGCCGTGGTGGACGAGTGACGACGAGGACTGGGCAATGACCGAATCCAGCGAGTGGCTCATCTACCGGGGTGCCGGTGAACCTCACGAGGGCATGGACCGCCTCCCGGCCCCGCCTCCGTGGCGCGACTTCGCGAGCCGCGACGACGCGGCGGCCGAGCGCCTGACGAATGGTGACGCTTCCCAGGACCGCAGGCTGGGCGCGCACCGGCACCTGGCCGAACTGCACCGTCCGGGAGCTGAGGAATTAGAGATGATCAACGCGGCGCTCTATCTGCGCCGGCCTCTCCTCGTCACCGGCAGTCCGGGCGCGGGCAAGAGCACACTCGCGCATTCCGTGGCGTACGAACTGGGTCTGGGCAATGTGCTGCGCTGGCCGATCGTCAGCCGGTCCACCCTCCAGGACGGCCTCTACCACTACGACGCGATCGCCCGGCTCCAGGACGTGCAGATCGCCGCGCCCCAGGGCGCCGACCCCACGGCTCCCGGGGCCCCCGGCTCCGTCGAGGGCATCGGCAGTTACATCCGCCTCGGCCCCCTCGGCACCGCACTGCTGCCGTCCGACACCCCGCGCGTGCTGCTCATCGACGAGCTGGACAAGAGCGACATCGACCTGCCCAATGATCTTCTGAACGTGCTGGAGGAGGGCGAGTTCGCGATCCCCGAGCTTGAGCGGGTCGCCGATCGGCTGCCCGGCGGCGAGGCGCAGGTGCTCACCGCCGACGGCAGCAAGGCGACGGTGCGGGACGGCCGGGTGCGCTGCCGTGCCTTCCCGTTCGTGGTGCTCACCAGCAATGGCGAGCGTGACTTCCCGGCTCCGCTGATGCGCCGCTGTATCCACCTGGAGCTCGGCCGGCCGGACCACCAGCGGCTCGCCACCTTCGTACGCGCCCACCTCGGCGACGAGGCCGCGCGCGCCGGAGATGACCTCATCACCCACTTCCTGGAACGCTCGCGCAGCGAACTCGTCGCCGCGGACCAGCTGTTGAACGCCATCTACCTCACCGACGCGGCCGCCCCGCCCAGCCGCGACCGTCTCGCGGACCTGCTCATCCAGCGGCTCGACCGCCCGAGGTGACGCGCTGATGCCAGACGCAGCGGCGCGCCACGGGCCCGTACCGCCGACACCACCGACACTGCCGGTCCCGCCGGTCCCGCCGACACCACCGACACCACCGACACCACCGACACCGCCGACACCGCCGACACCGCCGGTCCCGCCGACACCGCCGGTCCCACCGACACCTTTGCCACCGAGCGGTGACGAAGGTGTGCCCTCCGGCGGCGACCCGATCGCCGAACTCGTCGTCCGCTTGCGGCAGATCGGGCTCGACCCGGACGCCGAGCAGCTGTGCGACACCCTCTGGCTGGCCCGCTGGGCCCGTCCGGCGGATGCCGACGACCGGGAGGAGGGGACCGCCGCGCCGTCCGGTGCCCTGCCCACCGGTCGCGCCACGGGCGGCGGCCGGGCGGACCTCCGCGACACCGCCGCAGTCCCGCCCGGCGACCTGCCGGAGCCGGATCCAGGGCCGGAACCGGAGCAGAGCGGGGGAGCGGACCGTCGCGTCGCGCTGTACGCCGTGCCGCGGGAGGGCGTGTCGCCGACCCGCGGGTACGGCCGGGCCACGGCGCTGCCGGTCGGGGTGCCCGCCGCGCCCGCGTTCCCTTCCCCACTCGAACTCCAGCGTGCGTTACGGCCGTTGCAGGGCTACCGAACCGCCGCCCCGCCCCTGCGCAGGACCCTCGACGAGACGGCGACCGCGGAACTGAGCGCACGGGCCGGCGGTCTCGTCCTGCCGGTGTTTCGCGGGGTGACCCGGGCCGACGCCGCGCTTCAGCTGGTGATGGACGCCTCGTCGTCCATGCGGGTCTGGGACCGGATGTTCGCCGAACTGGAGCAGGTCTTCAGCCGGTTGGGCGCCTTCTGGGACATCCAGGTGAGCCATCTGCACTCCGGCCCCGGGGGCGCGCCCGCCGTCAGCCGCAGTCCGGAGGCGCACGCGGCTCCGCTGCACTCCGCGGACCGGCTGAGTGATCCCACGGGCCGCCGGATCACCCTCCTGGTCAGCGACTGCGCGGGCCCGCTGTGGCACAGCGGCCACGCCCACCGGCTGCTCCACCACCTGTCCAGGCAGGGCCCCGCCGCTGTACTCCAGCCGTTGCCGCAGCGCATGTGGAACCGCACCCGACTGCCCGTCTTCTACGGTGAGTTGACGCGTGGCGAGGCGCTCGCCGGCGCGGCCACCCTGAAGGTCCGGCTGCCGGCGGGTGCCCCGCCCGAGGCGCGTGCCGGTGCGCTTCCGGTGCCCGTACTGCCGCCGGAACCCGCCGCGCTCGGTGCCTGGGCGCGGTTGTTGTCCGGGGCCGGGGCCGGCCCGGTGGCCGGAGCGGTCGGCTGGGTGCGCGCTGACCACGCGCCCGCCCGGGCGGCCAGGCCAGGACGCACGCTGTCCGCGCTCGAACTGGTCAGCCGTTTCCGCTCGACCGCCTCCCAGACGGCGGGCCGACTGGCCGGCTTTCTGGCGGCGGCGCCGCTCAGCCTGCCCGTGATGCAACTCGTCCAGCGGACCATGCTGCCCGACTCGGGGCCCTCCGAACTGGCCGAGGTACTGCTCAGCGGCCTGGTCTCGCGTGCCAAGGAGGAGGAGTACGGAGCGGACGGCGCCCAGTGGTACGAGTTCGCGCCCGGCGTGCAGGAGGCCCTGCTGTCTCCGCTGGGCCGGGACGAGGCCATGCTCGTCCTCAAGCACTGTTCCGAGTACATCGAGAACCGCTTCGGCAAGGGCGGTCCGAACTTCCCCGCCCTGGCGCTCGCGCAGCTCGGCGACGGCGGTTCCGGCCGGCCGTACGCGCCCGGTGGCGGATACCCCGGCGAGAACGGCGACAACGGCGGCACCACCCTCGTACCGCAGCCCTTCGCCGAGGTCGCCGCGCGGGTATTGGAGCGCTTCATGCCGCTGCCTGAACACTTCGCGCTCTACAGCGGCCGGGGGCGGACGGGCGTTGTCGACGACCGGCCCACCCATGCGGCGGTGATTCGTGCCCGCTCCCTGGTCACGCAGTTCGACACGGACCGCATGGTGCAGGACCTCATCGACGCCGTACAGCTGTTGCGCGGCGCCACCGAACACGAACGGCCCGCGGGGGCCGACCCGGAGCTGTGGGCCGAGTACGCCACCTGCGTGCTGCGGCTGTGGGAGGTGCAGGGCGGTCCGGAGTTGCTCAGGGAGGCGGAGACGGCGGCCGAGCAGGCTGTCGCGCACCCCCGGGCACTGCGCGAACGGGCGTCACTGGCAAGGGTGTTGCACGCCGCAGCCATCGACCGCAGGCGTCGCGGCGACAAGCGCGGAGCGCTCGACCTCCTGCAACGCGCCGACCGTGAGTACGCGGTGGCCTGCGCGGCGCCCGAACTGCTGACGGAGGAAGCGCTGGGGCTCACCCTGGAGCGGGTCCGCGCGCTGGAGGAGCAGTGGCGGCTCGGCCACGACAGCGCACTGCTGCAGGGTGCGGTCGGCATGCTGGAGGCGTTCGCGGACGCCTTTCCCGACCCGCGCCAACGCCCGCCCGTACTCCTGCTGGCCCACGGCCGCGTCCTGCTGCGCCTGTCGAGCGCCACCGCCGACGACGAGCAGGCCCGGCTGTACGCGGAACAGGGCGCGCGCTCCCTGCGCGACGCCCTCGAACCCGGCCCCGACCGCGTCCTCCCCGTCGAGGGCGAACCCTCGCGCGCCCGTGTCCGCGCCCTCCTCGATCTCATCGACGCGCTCCTCAGATCCGGCGGTGCCCTGGACGACGCGCAGGCGCGCGTCGACGAGGCACTCGGGTTGTCCCGTGAACAGGGCGTGCGTGCCCTGCTGTTGGTGCGCGCCGGGCGGATCAGGGCGGCGCGGTACGCCGAGTCGGGCGACCCGGCCGAACTGCGGGCGGCCGCGGAACGGTTCGGGGAGGCCGCCCGTGGCGTGCCCCGGGACGCGCCGGCGCACGCGGACGTCCTCGCCGAGTGGGGCGACGTACTACTGCGCCACGCGGCCCTGGACCACGGGCCCGGAGCACGGGAGTCGCTGTTCCGGGCCATCCGGGTGCTGCGGGACTGCCGTACGGAAACACCGTCGGGCAGTGGGGAGTTGGCGTACCGCCTGCTGCTGCTCGGCAGGGCGCTGATGTTGCGTCACCGCGACCGGGGTGACCGCGTCGATCTGCGCGAGGCCGAGCATCTCTTCGGACTCGCGGCCGTGGAGGCGGGCGAACCGCTGATGGCCGCGCGCTGCTGGCTGGAGCTCGGGCAGGCCCATTTCGAGGCGTACCGGAGCCTGGGCCGGGCCGCACGTCTCGACGAGGCCGTCGACGCCTTCCGCAGTGCGGCGGAGTCGGCGCGCGCCGCCGAGGAGGAGGCCGAGACCGACCGTCGGCGGCAGGAGGCCGTGGAGTCCGGTGCGCAGGCGCACCACTGGCGGGGTATGTCCTACGAGGCGGCGGCGCGTCCACGCGCCGCGCGCGAGGCGTACCGGTCGGCCCGGACGGAGTGGTCCAGGCTGCCCGACGGCGCGGTGGCCACGAGTGAGCCGACCGCCCAGCAGACGGCACAGCGGCTCGCTGAGCTGGAATGAAGAGTGACGAGTGACGCGTAACCAGTGACGAGAACCAGTGACGAGTAACCAGTAACGGATTGGCAGAAGAGGGGGACGAAGACATGGGCATGCAGGGTGACTCGCCGGGTTCGGGGGAGGACCTACCGGATCTGCTGGAGCTGGATCTCGCGTCGCTGCGGACCGTGCACCATCCGGTGCTGGCCGAGGTGCTGGCCGAACTCAGGGAACGGGCCGGACAGCCGAGCGAGATGCTCTGGGGCTTCAACAACGCCTTCTGAAACATCGCCGGATGCTTGTAGGTGCGGTGTTCCTGGGGTACCGAAGCGGGCAATTCGCCTTCGCAGGGCGGCAGTTCCGGTCTGGCCGGTGGCCGAACAGGACAAGTTCAGGCGCGCGGAGTTTGCGTCCGGCCTCCACGAGGGAATGCGGCCCTGTGCGGGCCGGGGGGCCGTGGCGCGGACCGTACCGTGAAGCACGGGCCGTACATCATGGGGGTGGCCGGAGTGTCTGAAGAGGTGACTCCCGGGGCCTCGGGTTCGACGGCCGCCACTTCGGCGGGTTCCGTGGCGACGCGGGTGCCGACGGCCTCGGCCGATTCCGTGACCTCTGCCCGGGTATCGGAACTGCCGTTCCCTTTCCGGCAGTTCATCATCAAGGTGCACGGACGCTGCAACCTCGCCTGTACCTACTGCTACCTCTACGAGGGTCCCGACCACACCTGGCGAACCCGCCCCGCCGCCGCCCCGCCCGGTGTCCTGTCCCGCACCGCCTCCCGGATCGGCGAGCACGCGCGTGCCCACGGGCTGACGGCGCTGTCGCTCGTCCTGCACGGCGGCGAGCCACTGCTCGCGGGTGCGGACACACTCGGCCGCTTCACCGATCTCGTCCGCGACGAGGTGCCCGCCTCCTGTACGGTCCACGCCACCGTCCAGACCAACGCCACCCTCCTCACCGAGGAGCGGCTCACGGTCCTCGCCCGGCACGGCATCCGGGTCGGCATCAGCTTGGACGGCGGCCTGCCCGCGCACAACACGCGACGCCCCGACCATGCCGGACGCCCCTCCTGGCCCGCCGCCGCGCGCGGCACGCGCCTGATCGCCGACCGCCATCCGGGGACGTACGCCGGAATCCTGACGGTCGTGGACCCCCGTACCGACCCGGTCGAGCTGTACGAATCACTGCTCGGCCTGCGGCCACCGGCCCTCGACCTGCTACTGCCGCACGGGAACTGGTCGGTCCCGCCGCCGAGTTGGGATTCCTCGGGCGCCGTGTACGGGGACTGGCTGTGCGCCGTCTTCGACCGCTGGTGGGACGCCGGGCACAGGGAGACCCGCGTGCGGCTCTTCGAGGAGTGCGTCGCCCTGCTGCTCGGCATGCCGGCCGCCACCGAGTCGCTGGGCCTCGCCCCCTTCGACGCCGTCGTCGTGGAGACCGACGGGTCGATCGAGCAGGTCGACTCGCTCAAGTCCGCGTACGAGGGTGCCGCGCGGACCGGTCTCGACGTTTTCCGGCACACCTTCGACGCCGCACTGCGCCACCCGGGCGTGGCGGCCCGGCAGACCGGTGCCGCCTCGCTGGCCGCGGGCTGCCGTGTCTGCCCGCTGCTCTCCGTCTGCGGCGGCGGCAACTACGCGCATCGCTACCGCGCCGGACATGGTTTCGCCAACCCCTCGGTCTACTGCGCGGACCTGCAACGCTTCATCCGTCATGTGGCGGGACGGCTCACCGGGGCCCTGTCCGTCCCCACCCCCGCACCGGCCCCCGTCCCCGCCGCTTCCGAAGGAGGCGCCCCGTGATCCTGCCGGTGGTCCCGGAGCGGGCCCTGCTGGAACTGGGCCGCACCGAAGGCGGCCCCGAGACTCTGCGGCTCCTCGTACGCGATCAGCACACGCGCCGCCTGCTGCTGCTCCGCGCGGTACTCGACGCGGTGGAGGCGGCGGACGCGGGTGTGTGCTCGGCGGACGCGCGAGGGCGACTGCGCGAGGACTGGGCGTTGCTGGAGGAGGCGGAGCGGAGGTCGCACGAAAGTGCCGGGTCGGCAACCGCCTTCAGCGGCAAGGGAATTGGCTCGCACGCAGAGAGTCACGCAGGGAGTCACGCAGGGAGTCACGCAGGGAGTCACGCAGGGCACCACGCAGGGAGTCACGCAGGGCACCACGCAGGGCCTCAGGCACGGCCTCAAACAGGGCCACCCACACGATCGGCACGATCAGCGGGCCCGGACGGACCGTCGGACGAACCGCCGGATGGACCTCTGGCAGGACCTCTGGCAGGACCGCCGGATGGACCTCCGGAAGGACCCCTGAACCCCGCCCTCTCCCCCTTCCGCGCCCGCCTCCTGCACCCCTTCGTCGGCCCCTGGGCACGCCACTGCCTGCGCGGGCTCAGCGTGGTGGCCGGGCCGCGCACCGAGTGGGACGCGCGTGAACTGAGCCGGGACCTCGGCTACTTCGGGGCGCTGGCCGCCGTGTCAGCCGCCCGGGCCGGGGTCTCCTTCGCGGTGCGGCTGACCTCGCGCGACGGGGTACTGACCCTGCCGTCGCTCGGAGCGCTGCGGACGAACGCACCCGGGGACACACCGGTCGAGGTCGTGCACCACCGGCACCGGCTGACCTTCCGTCAAGCCGGCGAGGCGGACGTCGTCGTGCAACTCCAGAGCGGCATCGGCGCATGGTCCTGCGCCGCCGCGTGGTCCCCCGCGTACGCGCTGCCGAGCCTGCTCCCCGAAACCGCGCCCATACCGCTGGACGATCTCGACCCGTACCGCACCGTGCGCGACGGCCCCCGTCACCACGCGCTGAGCGGCCCGGTCACCCTGGACGACGCCGAACGCAAGCGCTGGCTGCACACCTGGTCGGGTACCGCGGCCGCGCTCGGGCTCGGTGGCGAGCACCGTCTTGCGGAGGCGGTGGCCCTGCTGCGGTGTCTGGTCCCGCTGTCCGCACCGCCCGGATCGGAACCCGGCGACCGCCCGGGCGGCAGTTGCAGCGGCACCCGGCGTGAGGCCTTCGGCGCCGTCCTCAGCACCACCCCGCCCACGCCCACGACCTTCGCGGCCACCCTGGTGCACGAACTCCAGCACACCAAGCTCTCGGCCCTCTGCGACATGCTGACGCTGCATCAAGCCGGGCCGCGGGAGCGTTATTTCGCGCCCTGGCGGCCGGATCCACGTCCCTTCGACGGACTGCTCCAGGGCGCCTACTCCCACCTCGCACTGGCGGACTTCTTCCAGCGCCTCGCCCTCGGCACCCGGCACCCGGCCCACCGGGACGCCGCGTGGGCCCAGCACGCCCGCTACCACGAGCAGGTCGGGGCCGTGCTGCCCGCGCTCGTGGGATCGGGTGATCTCACCGTGCAGGGACGCCAGTTCGTCGATCAGATGGTCGCCGTGTACGTGCGACTCGCCGACCGCCCCGCCCCCCGCGGCCAGGCCGCCAGGGCTGCCGCGTACGTCAAGGCGGCGCGCGCCCTGTGGATGCAGCGCCATGCTTCCACCGATTAGCTCCGCATCCCGTAAGGCGGGCGATCTTTACGCCAAGATCGACCCTTGGAAAGGGACCGCGGTGCGAGTGAAAGTCCGTCAGTGCCTATCGCCGGGCCGCGCCCACGTTCTACAATCACGCGCGGGTTGCCGCGCGGGGAGGCCACTGCATGTCTGGAGCTCGTACGCCGGTCCGGCCAACCGAAAGGGGGGCCGCGAAGCAGACTGTCACCATCAGCTTCGCCGGTTTCAACCGGGCCTGGGCGGCCTGGATCGGGGACCGTCTGGAGCGGCGTGGCCATCGCGTCGTGTACCAGCGCTGGGACTCCCCGGCCGAAGTGCCCCTCGTGGATCTGTTGCGCGACCTCAAACTCGCCAAGGGCCGGATCCTGATCATCGTCAGTGAGTGGTATTTCCAGCTCGGCCCGCGCACCCACGACGAGTGGAACACGGCGTTGCGCGAGGTCGTCGCGCCCGAACCGGCGCGGTTCGCGGCCGTCTCGGTCACCACGAGCCAGCTGCCGTCCGCCGCCACTGTCCTCGGTGCGGTCGAGCTGAACAACATGGGCGCCGAAGAAGCCGAGCGCCGTGTCCTGGACCGCCTCGACCTGCCCGCCGAACCCCTCCCGGAGTCGGCGGAGGGTACCCGCCAGGGCCCGCGCTTCCCGGCGGCCATGCCCGAGGTGTGGGGCGGCGTACCGCGCCGCAACACCCGCTTCACCGGCCGTGAGCCGCTGCTGAACGACGCCTACCACCTCCTCCAGAACGCCGAGCCGGGCGCGGGCGTGGTCACCCTGCACGGCATGTCGGGCGTGGGCAAGACCCAGCTCGCCGCCGAGTACGTGTACCGCTTCGGCTCCGAGTACGACGTGGTGTGGTGGGTCAACGCGGAGAAGCGGGTCACCTACCGCCGCCGACTCGCCGAACTGGCACCGCAGTTGGGGCTCTCCACCGGCGCCGAGTACGGCGAACGGCTGCGTGCCGTGCGGGACTCGCTGCGCCGGGGAGACCCGTACGGGCGGTGGCTGCTGATCCTGGACGGCGCGGACGAACCCGACCAGATCTGGGACCTGCTGCCGACCGGGCCCGGCCACGTCCTCATCACCTCCCGGAACCCGGAGTGGACCGAGCACAACAGCAAGCTGCTGGAGGTGCCGGTCTACGAGCGGTACGAGTCGGTGGCGTTCATCCGCCGCCGCGCCCCCCGCCTCACCGAGCCCGAGGCCGACCTGCTGGCCGACGCCCTGGAGGACCTGCCGCTCCTCCTCGACCAGACGGCCGGCTGGCTCAACGACTCCGACCTGTCGGTCCGGGAGTACATCGCTCTGCTGGACGGCGGCATCGACCAGGACGTCGTGAAGGTCTCCGCCGACTTCCCCCTCGCCTTCCAGACCGCCTGGTCGATACTGCTGAACAAGCTCAAGGACACCGTCCCGGAGTCCGTCGACCTGCTCCGCCTGTGCACCTTCTTCACGCCCGGGTTCATCCCCGTACGCCTCCTGAAGGAAATGCCCCACGACGACCTGCCCGAACAGATCGCCGGCCTCCTGAACGACCCGCTCCTGTGGAACAGAGCGGTCAACCAACTGCGCCAGTACTCGGTGGTCCGCCTGGAGTCCCACGAGGTGACCCTGGACGAGGCCGTGTCCTCCGGCGAGTCCCTCTACCTCCACCGGATGGTTCACCAGATCGTGCACAAGGACATGCCGGACCAGGACCGCAAGGAGTACACCGACGTCGTACGGCGCGCCCTGGCGGCCGCGGATCCCCGGCGGCCGACGGACCCCGACCTGTGGAGCGGATACGCCGAGATCGTCCCGCACCTGAAATACGCGGATGTACTGGAGAGCACCGATCCGGCCGTTCAGCGGCTGGTCTTCAACTGCCTGCGCTACATGTACTTCTCCGGTGAGTACGCGGCGGGCATCAAGCTCGGGGAACGGGCCATGGAGGCCTGGCGCGACCTCCTCGGCGAGACGCATCCCCGGGTGTGGGAGCTCACGTACCACTACACCAATTTGCTGCGAGCGGTGGGCGACTACGGTCGTACCGAGGCCATCACCAGAGCCGCCGTGGACCATCTGCGGGAGGAGCGAGGGGCGCAGGACCTGGAGCACCTGCGCGCGGTCGGCGGGCTGGCCGCCGACCTGAGGGGGCTCGCACGCTACGACGAGGCCCTGGAGGTCGGCGACTGGATCCTCGCGGCCTACCGGGAGCTTCTCGGCGAGCAGGACTCCCGCACCCTCAACGCGCAGAACAACCTCGGTGTCTCCCTGCGGCTGCTCGGCCGCTACGAAGAGGCCCTGGACATCGACCGGCGGACGCTGGAAGCACGTCGGCTGCTGCTCCGGGCGCGGCATCCGTGGACGCTCCACTCCGAGCTCTCCTACGCGACCGACCTGCGCCTGCTGGGCCGTTACACCGAGGCCGAGTCGAGCCAGGCGAAGAACGTGCGTGAGCACCGGCTCGTGATGGGCCCCGACAACCCGCAGACACTGCTCGCCGAGCACAATCTCGCGCTGTGCCACTACCGCAGCGGCGGGCGGGCAGAGGCAGGAGAGCTCTTCGCCCGGGTGCTGGAGCGCGGTGAGCGGGTACTGGGCGAGACGCACCCGTGGGCGCTGATCTTCGCTGCCGGCCAGAGCTGTTTCGCCCGGGAGAACGGTGACATCGACCAGGCGCGGGAACTCAGTGAGTCCGTCGTCGCCCGGTACGAGGTGATGCTCACCGACGGACACCCCTACATCGCCGGAGCCCGCGCCAACCAGGCGCTGATTCTGCGCAACGTGGGCGAGCGGGACCACGCCCACGCGCTGCTCGAACAGGCGCTCGCCGAAATGACCGAGGCCGTCGGCGAGAACCATCCCTGGACCCTCGGCTGTGCCGTCAACGCCGCCGCACTGCGCAACCTCGTCGGCGACACCGAGTCGGCGGCGACGCTCACCAGGGACACGGCCACCCGGGCCATCGAGGCCTTGGGCCGCACCCACCCGCTGACCCTGTCGACCCGCATCGCCCACGCCGCGGACCTGCGCGGACTGCGAGAACGCCGGCAGGCCGAGAAGGTCGAGCAGGAGGCACTCACCGACCTGGAGCAGACCTTGGGTCCCCAGCACGTCCACACCATCTCGGCCCGCTCCCGCAACCGCCCCTTCTGGGACTTCGAGCCCAGCTTCACCTGATCCGTCAGTGGGTCGTTCCCCGGTGCGCATAACCCGCCGCGCAGCGGGGAACGACCCAGCTCTCGACTTCGACGGGGGTCGGTCCGTTCGCGCCCTCCGGGACGGGCCCCACTAAAGCCACCACGCGTTCCCCAGCGCGTCGTCGAGGTCGCCCGCGACGCCTACACCGACGGTCTCGACCTGGCACGCCGGTGTGCGGCACAGGCCGTACGGAGATTCGGGGGACTCGGCGACGAGCTGCGCCCCGATGAGATCGAGCTGAAGCTCTCCATCAAGGTCGAGGCAGCTGTTCGCTCGGTTCAGGCACGCGCGGAGCGGGTCGTCGGCGAGGAGGAACCGCTGAGTCCGATGTTCGCCGCCGCCCCAGCTGTTTCGCGCGGGCGCAGGGAGACATCGAGCAGGCACGGCAGATGGGCCGGTCCGTGACTGCCCACTACGAGCGGACGCTCGGCCGGCGCATCCGTTCGTCGCCGGATCCCACGCCGACCAGGCCCTGATCCTGCGTGCCGTGGGCGTGCAGGACCGGTCTCGTGCCCTGGCCGAGCAGGCCTTCGACGACATGACGCGGGCGCTGGGCCGCCGCCACCCCTGGACGCTCGGCTGCGCCCTTAACGCCGCCGCGGCCGCCCTGGCCGGCGACCATGAAAGGGCGTTCGCGATCAGCACGGACATCGCCCACGGGTCGGCCGACGTCCTCGGTCCCCGGCACCAGCCGGCCCTGTCCGCCCGTATCGCCCTCGCTGCCGACCTGCGGGCCACCGGCGACCCGGAAGGCGCCCGGCGCAGGCAGCAGGACGTCCTCGGCCGACTGGCGGCGACTCCCGGCACCGGCCACCCCGGCACCCTCGCCGCCCGCAACCGTGAGCGCCGCCACTGGGACTTGGAACCCCTGACCACGTGATCCGCACACGCCGAAGGCCCGGCCCCTCGAAAGGGAACCGGGCCTCCGTCGCCGTACGGAACTGCGTACGGAACTGCGTACGAAACCGTGTCGTGAGACCTACGCCTCGAACACCTCTCGCACCAACTGCTCCTGCTCGGCCTGGTGCCGCTTGGCGGATCCCACGGCGGGCGACGAGCCGGCCGGGCGGGAGATGCGCCGCAGACGCTCGCCGTGCGGGATGTCGGCGCCGACCGCCAGGTCGAGGTGGTCGATCAGGTTGAGGGCGATGAAGGGCCACGCGCCCTGGTTCGCCGGCTCCTCCTGGGCCCACAGGTACTTCTCGGCGTTCGGGTACTTGGCGATCTCCGCCTGGAGCTCGGCACCCGGGAGGGGGTACAGGCGCTCGATGCGGATGATGGCCGTGTCCGTGCTGCCGCGCTTCTTACGCTCGGCCTCAAGGTCGTAGTAGAGCTTGCCGGCGCAGAAGACGACCTTGTGGACCGCGGTGGCGTCGACGGTGTCGTCACCGATGACGGGGCGGAAGCCGCCCGTCGTGAACTCCTCCGTGCTCGACGCGGCGGCCTTGAGGCGCAGCATCGACTTCGGGGTGAAGACCACCAGCGGCTTGTGGTGCGGGTTGTGCACCTGCCACCGCAGGAGGTGGAAATAGTTCGACGGGAGCGTCGGCTGGGCGACCGTCATGTTGTTCTGGGCGCACAGCTGGAGGAAGCGCTCGATACGGGCCGACGAGTGGTCCGGGCCCTGGCCCTCGTAGCCGTGGGGCAGGAGCAGGGTGACGCCGGACGTCTGGCCCCACTTCTGCTCCGCCGCCGAGATGTACTCGTCGACGACCGTCTGCGCGCCGTTGACGAAGTCGCCGAACTGCGCCTCCCACATCACCAGGGACTCGGGACGGGCCAGCGAGTAGCCGTACTCGAAGCCCATGACCGCGTACTCGGAGAGCAGCGAGTCGTAGACGTTGTAGCGCGCCTGGTCGTCCGCGAGGTACTGGAGCGGGGTGAAGTCCTCGCCCGTGCGGCGGTCGATCAGCACCGCGTGGCGCTGGCCGAAGGTGCCGCGGCGGGAGTCCTGGCCCGACAGGCGGACCGGGGTGCCCTCAAGGAGCAGCGAGCCGATGGCGAGGGTCTCGCCCATGCCCCAGTCGATCGTGTCGTCCTCGATCATCGCCGCCCGGCGCTGCAGCTGCGGAAGCAGCCGCGGGTGCACGGTGACGTGGTCGGGGATGTTGACCTGGGACTCGGCGATGCGCTTGACGACCTCCTGCGAGATCGCGGTCGTCACGGCCACCGGGAACTCGGGCTGAGCCTCCGGGACATGAGCCTCGGGAGCCTGCGAGACGGCCTCGCGGACCTCGGTGAAGACCTTCTCCAGCTGGCCCTGGAAGTCCTGCAGCGCCTGCTCGGCCTCTTCCAGCGTGATGTCGCCGCGACCGATGAGGGACTCGGTGTAGAGCTTGCGCACCGAGCGCTTCTTGTCGATCAGGTCGTACATCAGCGGCTGCGTGAACGCCGGGTTGTCGGACTCGTTGTGGCCCCGACGGCGGTAGCAGATCAGGTCGATGACGACGTCCTTGTTGAACGCCTGGCGGAACTCGAAGGCCAGCCGGGCGACCCGGACGACGGCCTCGGGGTCGTCACCGTTCACGTGGAAGATCGGTGCCTCGATCATGCGGGCCACGTCGGTGGCGTACATGGAGGAGCGCGAGGACTCCGGGGCGGCGGTGAAGCCGACCTGGTTGTTGATGACGATGTGGACCGTGCCGCCCGTGCGGTAGCCGCGCAGCTGCGACATGTTGAGCGTCTCGGCGACCACACCCTGGCCCGCGAAGGCCGCGTCACCGTGCAGGGCGACGGGCAGGACCGTGAAGTCCGTGCCGCCCTTGTTGATGATGTCCTGCTTGGCGCGGGCGATGCCCTCGATGATCGGGTCGACCGTCTCCAGATGGGACGGGTTCGCGGCAAGGGAGACCTTGATCTGCTCGCCGTCGAGACCGGTGAAGGTGCCGTTGGCGCCCAGGTGGTACTTCACGTCGCCGGAGCCGTGCATCGACTTCGGGTCGAGGTTGCCCTCGAACTCGCGGAAGATCTGCGCGTACGACTTGCCGACGATGTTCGCCAGCACGTTCAGCCGGCCGCGGTGGGCCATGCCGACGACGACCTCGTCCAGACGCGACTCGGCGGCGCTGTCCAGGACGGCGTCGAGCAGCGGGATGACCGACTCGCCGCCCTCCAGGGAGAAGCGCTTCTGGCCGACGTACTTCGTCTGCAGGAAGGTCTCGAAGGCCTCCGCCGCGTTCAGCCGGCGCAGGATGCGCAGCTGCTCCTCGCGCTCCGGCTTGGAGTGCGAGCGCTCGATGCGGTCCTGGATCCACTTGCGCTGCTTCGGGTCCTGGATGTGCATGAACTCGACGCCGGTGGTGCGGCAGTACGAGTCACGCAGCACGCCGAGGATGTCGCGCAGCTTCATCAGGGACTTGCCCGCGAAGCCGCCGACCGCGAACTCGCGCTCCAGGTCCCACAGCGTGAGCCCGTGCTCGGTGATGTCCAGGTCGGGGTGCTTGCGCTGGCGGTACTCCAGCGGGTCGGTGTCGGCCATGACGTGGCCGCGGACCCGGTAGGAGTGGATCAGCTCGAAGACCCGGGCGGCCTTGGTGACGTCGTCGTCGTGGCTGGCGTCGATGTCCTTGAGCCAGCGGACCGGCTCGTAGGGGATGCGCAGGGCCTCGAAGACCTCGTCGAAGAAGCCGTTCTCGCCGAGGAGGAGGTTCGCGACGATCCGCAGGAACTCGCCCGAGGCGGCGCCCTGGATGACCCGGTGGTCGTAGGTCGACGTGAGCGTCATGACCTTCGAGATACCGAGCTTGTTCAGGGTGTCCTGGGAGGTGCCCTGGAACTCCGCCGGGTAGTCCATCGAACCGACGCCCATGATGACCGACTGACCGGGCATCAGACGCGGGACCGAGTGGACGGTGCCGAGGCCGCCGGGGTTGGTCAGCGAGACCGTGACACCGGTGAAGTCGTCCATCGTCAGCTTGCCGTCACGGGCGCGCCGGACGATGTCCTCGTAGGCCTGCCAGAACTCGAAGAAGTTCAGCGTCTCGGCCTTCTTGATGCCCGCGACGACCAGCTGACGGTCGCCGTTGGGCTTCACCAGGTCGATGGCGAGGCCGAAGTTGACGTGCTCCGGCTTGACCAGGGTCGGCTTGCCGTCCTTCTCCGTGAAGGAGTAGTTCATCGACGGCATGGCCTTGATGGCCTGCACCATCGCGTACCCGATGAGGTGGGTGAAGGAGATCTTCCCGCCCCGGGCGCGCTTCAGGTGGTTGTTGATGACGATGCGGTTGTCGAAGAGCAGCTTCACCGGGACCGCGCGCACGGACGTGGCCGTGGGCACCTCGACCGAGGCGTTCATGTTCTTCACGACCGCGGCGGCCGGGCCGCGCAGCGTCACGTACTCGGGACCGGCCGGAGCCTCGGTCGCGGGCGCGACCTTCGGAGCGGCCTTCGCGGGAGCCGGAGCAGCGGCGGCGGGCTTCACCGGCGCCTGAGCCTGAGCCGGCGCCGGTGCCGGAGTGGGCGCCGGAGCAGCCACCGGCGCGGCCTGCGCCGGCGGAGCCGCCTGGGCGGGAGCCACAGGCGCTGCGGGAGCGGCCGGAGCCGCTGTGGTGGTGGTTGCTGCGGCCCCCGCGGCCGCAGTACCCGCCGGAGCCGAGGCGACAGCGGCGCCCGGCTTGTAATCGGCGAAGAAGTCCCACCAGGCTCGGTCTACCGAATTCGGGTCCTGGAGGTACTGCTGATAGATCTCGTCGACGAGCCACTCATTGGGTCCGAACGCGGCAGCCGGGTTCTTCCCGGAGACCTGCTCTTCGGTCGAGATGCTCGAGTTACTGGGGGACTGTGGCGACACGGCGGCAACCGCCCTCTTCCGCTTCTCACAAGGTGATGGACAGCGGGAATTAAGGCTACGCCTCCCCGGCCGGGAAGGTCAGGCCGGGCCTGCCCATCGTCGTGTAAGTCACATCGGAAAGTGTGTTTCGGGGGTGGAAATGGCGGGAAACAAGCGGGGTTCCGGCTCGGAACGGGCATGCGGGAGTACGCCGACCTGAGCCCGCGTTACGACTCACGCGGCCCTCTGCCTGATCACACGTGTCCGTCAGTGACGAACGTCGATGGATCTTGTGGCTCCGGTTCGAACTTTACGTCAACTTGGCGAAGAGGGAAGCCCTGGAAGGATGACCTGGATCCGGCAACCCCGCTCGGATTCGGCCACGCCGATGCGCCCGCCGTGCAGATCGACCGCCCAACGGGCGATGGCCAGCCCAAGTCCCGTACCGCCGTCGCTGCCGGGACCGTGCGGCGCGGGGACCCCGCCGCGGTTGAACCGCTCGAAGACGCGGTGCCACTCCGACCTCGGAATGCCGGGACCCTCGTCCAGGATCTCCAGGGTGAGGGACTCCGGGTAGTCGCCCCGTCTGGCCCGGACGGTCACCCGGCCGTGCGGCGGGCTGTGCTTCACCGCGTTGTCGATGAGGTTGGCGACGACCTGGTGGATCCGCTCCGGGTCGGCGTGCGCGGTCAGTTCGGGCGGTGACACGTCGAGGTGCAGATGGACGTCGGTGCGCGTGTGGCTTCCGGAGCCCGAGGCGATGCCCGCGCGCGCGGAGGAGACCATGTTGGCCTCCTTCAGGACGCCCGACAGGTAGGGCCACACCTCGAAGCGGCGCTGACGCAGCGGTACGACGCCGTTGTCCAGCCTGGACAGGTCGAGCAGCGTCTCCACGAGACGGCCGAGCCGCTCCGTCTGCTTCAGGGCCGTACGCATCGTCTCGGGGTCGGCGGCGGAGACGCCGTCCACGACGTTCTCCAGGACCGCGCGCAGCCCCGCGATGGGGGTCCGCAGCTCGTGGGAGACGTTCGCCACGAGCTCCTTGCGCTGGCGGTCCTGGGCCTCCAGTTCGTCGGCCATCAGGTTGATCGTCTGGGCGAGGTCGCCCAGCTCGTCCCGGCGGTCGTCGCGCACGCGGCGGGTGTAGTCGCCGTGCGAGATGGACCGGGCGACGGCGTTCATCTCGTCGAGCGGGGCCGTGAGCGAATGCGCCACGAACTGCGTGATCAGCAGTGTGGCGATCATCGAGAAGACCGTGATGAAGCGCAGTTCGGTCTGCGTGCGGGCCGCGATGATCGACAGACCGGTGGTGATGAAGACCGAGACGACGACCAGGGTGCCGAGCTTGGTCTTGATCGAGAAGGGCCGCACGCCACTCCAGGGGCTCTCGCCCTTGGACTCCCCGAACCCGGAACTCGCGCCGTTGCGCTCCCCGTATCCGGGACCGGTGCCCCCGTGTTCCCCGAACCCGGGTCTCGCGCCCTTGCGGTCCCCGAACCCGCTCATCACATCAGCCCCCTCAAGGAATGCCCCGGCACAGGCCCGGCTCAGGGAGTCGGGGTCTCCAGGGCGTAGCCCACGCCGTGGACCGTACGGATCCGCTCGGCACCGATCTTCCGGCGCAGCGCCTTGATGTGGCTGTCCACGGTCCGCGTACCGGAGGCGTCCGCCCAGTCCCAGACCTCGGCGAGCAGCTGCTCACGCGAGAGTACGGCCCGCGGGGTGTTCGCGAGGCACACGAGGAGGTCGAACTCGGTGGGCGTGAGATGCACGTCCTCCGAGCGAACCCGTACCCGGCGCTGCGCGTGGTCGATCTCCAGCTCGCCGAGTCTGAGGATCCCGCTGCGCGGCGTCGAGGCGGCCACGACGGCGCGCTCCACCCGGCGCAGCAGGACGTGCACGCGGGCGGCCAGCTCGCGCATGGAGAACGGTTTCGTCATGTAGTCGTCGGCGCCGACACCCAGACCGACCAGCATGTCGGTCTCGTCGTCGCGCGCGGTGAGCATCAGCACCGGCACCGGGCGCTGGGCCTGCACACGGCGGCAGACCTCAAGACCGTCGAAGCCGGGCAGCATGATGTCGAGGATCAGCAGATCGGGCTGCCAGGCCTCGGCGGTGTCGACGGCGGCCGGGCCGTCGCCCGCGGTTTGCACCAGGAATCCCTCGGCGCGCAGACGTGCCGCGATGGCGTCGACGATCGTCGGGTCGTCCTCGACGACCAGGACCCGTCGCTGAGCGCCGGGCGTCGCCGCCGCGCCGTTGTGGGAGGTGTGTGTCTGCTCCATCGCCCGCCCCTGAAGTGTGCTTTCCGGAATCCGTGGGGTGATCCCATGACTGCGCCTGACGCTCGAATGATCCGCGTCAGGCAAGCAGAGTACGGGCAGTCGCCGCGGCTCGGCTATCCAGGTCTTACCGCGAGATGGACGACGTCCGGAACGCCCCGGGCAACGGGGATCTCTTCGGTACGCACCCCCTTGAACCCGGCATTCCGTAGGGTTCCTTCAAATTCCGGAGAGGGTCGCGCCGACCACACCGCGAGTACCCCGCCGGGCCTCAACGCCCTTGCACAGCCTGCGAGTCCGGCCTCCGAGTAGAGGCTTTCGTTGCCCTCCGTGACCGTCCAGCCGGGCCCGTTGTCGATGTCCAGGCACAGCGCGTCGTATGTGTCGCAAATCTCATTGACGTAGCCGAGTAGATCCGCTTCCACGACGTCCGTACGCGGGTCGGCGAGCGCCTCGCCCGACAGCGCGGCCAGCGGTCCGCCGAGGTGCCAGTCGATCACCGCGGGCTCGCGCTCCACGACGGTGATACGCCCCCAGCGCGGATCCGAGGCGGCGTGCGCGAGTGAGAACCCGACGCCGAGCCCGCCGATCAGCAGCCTCGGCGCCGCCCGGCCGTCCAGCGCGCCGTACGCGGCGTCGACGAGCAGCCGCTCCGAACGGCCGTCGGAGGTGTCCATCAGGAAGCACCCGTTGGCGATGATCTGCAGCAGCGCACCGTGACGCCGCAGCACGACCTCGCCGTACGGGCCCTCGCGACGGTCGATCACTTGGGGGGTGTCGTACGGGGTGACCATCGGCCCATCTTGGCAGCTCCGAGAGGGCGGGCGGCCGAATTGCCCACGTTCCGGGGAGCGGAGTCGGCATGGAGACGCCGTTGCCCGCGATGCGGGTCACGAGGTGCCCGCCGCCGCGGCTTGCGTCAGGGGCTCGGGCACTCCACCGGGCGGCCGAATTACTCCCGTTCCCGGAGTCGGCGCGGAGACGCTTTCGCCGACGGTGGGGATCGCACTGTGGCAGCCGCTGCTACGTCGGGCGGTCGCCTGCGGAGGTTCAGGCGCCCCCGGTGAACTTCGCGCTCGTCAGCGGTGCCTCCACGCGCCACCCGAGGGACTCGTAGAGCGCCCGCCCGTCCGGTGTTCCGGCCAGTACGCCGGTCGTGGCGCCCTGTGCGAGCGCCGCGCGCGTCACCGTGTCCATGGCCAGGCGGCCGAGCCCGCGCCTGCGGTGCTCCGGTGCCGTCTCGACCTGGTCGACGACTGCCGTCGCGCCGGTGGCCGCGATCTGGGCGCGCGCGGCCCAGGAGCCGTCCGGTGCGGTGAGCAGCGCGCGGGTGGCGCCGCCGCGCGACCAGGTGCGCAGGCGGTAGCCGTCGCGAGTGGCCGCGGGTGGGGTGGCGGTGAGGGGGACCGACATCAGATAGCCGGGCTCGGGGTCGATCCACCAGCCCCGACCGAGCCAGGGGGCGACGGTCGACGGCTCGGCGAACACCTTGAGCCACACTCCCGCTCCGGTCACCGCGTCGGCGACCTTCCGGACCGCCGCCTCTTCGACCTCATCGTTCGTCGCCCCGAGGACATGCCGTGAGACGTGCTCCGGGTGTCCCACGTCGACCGAGCAGCCCCACGGCTCGACCACCGGCGGAGCCGCCCCACGCGAGACGACCCAGCCGTCGACCCAAGCCCGTACGATCTTGTCCACCAGAACCCCCTGTAATGGCCGCTAAGGCTGAACAGGTCTTACTCTAGTGGCGGTGTCGACGGGTCGGCCTGTGACGGCGACCACACATACGGAGTGGTCGTGGTGATGGCGTGGAACCCCAGGCGGCGCAGGATCGGGGCACTGTCGTCGGAGGCGTCCACGTGCAGGAACCGGACGCCGCGGGCCACGGCGAGGGCGGCGCGGGTGGCGACCAGGGCGCGATAGATGCCGCGGCCCCGCCATCCGGCCAGCGTGGAGCCGCCCCACAGGCTCGCGAACTCGCTGCCCTCGCGAAAGGCCAGCCAGGCCGCGGAGACCACTTCACCGCCCGCCTCGGCGACGTACACGGCGATCTCGTCGGGGGCGGCGTCGACCCGGCCGATCAGGTCGTCGGCGAGCCAGCTCCAGTCGGCGCCCCACACCGTCGACTCCATCGCGGCGATCCGGTGCATGTCCACGTCCGCCGTGACCCGCCGCAGGACGACATCCTGCGGCACGACCGGCCGCCGTAGGGTCGCGATCTCCTCCGCGAGGCCGACGACCACCGTCTCCCGCTCCTCGGGCACGAAGCCCGCGGCGCACAGCCGCTCGGTGAGGTCGGCGGGGTGGTCGTGCCCCCGCGTCTTCCACTCCACCGCCTCGCCGCGCCCGGCGAAGTACTCCCGCTGCCGGGCGATCAGGCGGTCGAGTTCCGCCCCGCCCACTCCGAGGTCACGCGGACCACTGACCAGCCCGCGGAACTGCCCGACGATCCGCAGCAGCGGCCCGTCCTGTTCGTACGTGACCCCCGTGGGCGGGGTGGGAGCGGCGCCGCGCATCTCGTCGTCGTAGGCGGAGAGAAAGGAGTGAGTGTCGGTGTCTGTCACCGGGGAGACGGTACGGACCGTGCGGGGCGTCGCAACCGAATATGCGGACGGCGTCCCGGGCGGGGTCGGGTCAGGCGGTCGGCGTGGGCCCGAAACCGCCGTACGGTCGCAGAGGGATGATCTGGAAGTCCGACATCTGCTTCTGTGCCAGGGGAAGGGCAGCCACTGCTGCTTCGGCGTCGGCGAGTGATTCGGCCTCGAGGAGGAAGCACGCGCCTCGGGTGTCGCCGCGCAACCAGATCTGGCGGAGTGCTCCGTCGGCGTAGAGCCCTCGAACCGTCTCGGTCTCCTGAGGCAGGACGGCCGCGAAGTCCTCGTCGCTGAACCGGTCGCTGTAGCGCTGGGTGATCACCATGAATTGCACACGCCGAAGCTATCAAGGCGCCGCAGCGTGTCCGATCCCGCCCTCGCGGCTGCGGGCCTCCGGGGCGGCAGTGGTGCGGGGCTCCGGGATGGCGGCGGTGTTCGTGCGACGTTCCGCACAGGGGCACGCGCGGCCCCCGATCGCTGACAGCGAACACGCTCCGGGGAACACCAGAGCGCTCACAAGCATTGAGTCCACATAGCTCAACTTGCTTGTCGAGAGGAAGATCATGGCTGCCGATACGACGTCCACGCCGCTCAACCTGCCTGTGCTGCCGCTCGACGACGAGGTCGTGCTGCCCGGAATGGTGGTTCCGCTGGACCTGAACGACACCGATGTGCGGGCCGCGGTGGAGGCCGCCCAGGCTGCCGCCCGCTCGACACCGGGGAAGCCGCAGGTGCTGCTGGTGCCGCGGATCGACGGGACGTACGCGGGCACGGGTGTGCTCGGCACCGTCGAACAGGTCGGCCGGCTGGCCGACGGCGACCCGGGCGCGCTGATCCGCGGCCGCGGGCGCGTCAAGATCGGCGCAGGGACCACGGGTCCGGGAGCCGCTCTCTGGGTGGAGGGGACGCGCGTCGGGGAGACCGTGCCCGAGCCGCTGCCCGGCCACGTCACCGAACTGATCAAGGAATACAAGGCCCTCGCCACCAGCTGGCTGCGCAAGCGCGGCGCCTGGCAGGTGGTGGACCGCGTCACGGCGATCGATGACGTGTCCGCCCTTGCCGACAATTCCGGGTACTCACCTTTCCTTTCCACCGAACAGAAGGTGGAGCTGCTGGAGACCGCGGACCCGATCGCCCGCCTGAAGCTCGCCACCGAGCAGCTCCGCGAGCACCTCGCCGAGCAGGACGTCGCCGAGTCCATCGCCAAGGACGTACAGGAAGGCGTCGACAAGCAGCAGCGCGAGTTCCTGCTGCGGCGCCAGCTCGATGCCGTACGCAAGGAGCTCCGTGACCTCAAGGGGGAGGGCGGGGAGGACGAGAGTGACGACTACCGCTCCCGCGTAGAGGCCGCCGACCTTCCGGAGAACGTCCGCGAGGCCGCTCTCAAGGAGGTCGAGAAGCTGGAGCGCGCGAGCGACCAGTCGCCCGAGGGCTCCTGGATCCGGACCTGGCTGGACACCGTCCTCGAACTGCCGTGGAACGAACGCACCGAGGACGAGTACGACATCCAGGGCGCCAAGGCGATCCTCGACGCCGAGCACGCGGGCCTGGAGGACGTGAAGGAGCGGATCACCGAATACCTCGCCGTGCGCAAGCGGCGTGCCGAGCGAGGGCTCGGCGTGGTCGGCGGCCGCCGCGGCGGCGCCGTGCTCGCGCTCGTCGGACCTCCCGGCGTCGGCAAGACCTCGCTCGGCGAGTCCGTCGCGCACGCCATGGGTCGCAAGTTCGTCCGGGTCGCCCTGGGCGGCGTACGCGACGAGGCCGAGATCCGCGGACACCGGCGTACGTACGTCGGCGCGTTGCCCGGCCGGGTCGTCCGCGCCATCAAGGAGGCCGGATCCATGAACCCGGTGGTGCTCCTGGACGAGATCGACAAGGTCGGCTCCGACTACCGCGGTGACCCCGCCGCAGCCCTCCTCGAAGTGCTCGACCCCGCCCAGAACCACACCTTCCGCGACCACTACCTGGAGGTCGAACTCGACCTCAGCGACGTCGTCTTCCTGGCGACGGCGAACGTCCTGGAAGCCATCCCGGAGGCCCTGCTCGACCGTATGGAGCTGGTCCGCCTCGACGGCTACACCGAGGACGAGAAGGTCGTCATCGCACGCGACCACCTGCTGCCGCGCCAGCTGGAGCGGGCCGGTCTGGAGAAGGACGAGGTCACGCTCGACGAGAGCGCGCTGCGCAGGCTCGCCGGGGAGTACACCCGGGAGGCTGGCGTACGGAACCTGGAGCGCGGCATCGCCCGGCTGCTCCGCAAGGTCGCGGCGCAGCACGAACTCGGCGAGCGGAAGCTGCCGTTCACGGTGACCGAGGACGATCTGCGCGGGCTCATCGGGCGTCCGCACCACGTGCCCGAGTCCGCCCAGGACCCGGCCGAGCGCCGCACGGCGGTGCCCGGCGTCGCGACGGGACTCGCCGTCACGGGCGCCGGCGGTGACGTGCTGTTCGTCGAGGCCTCGCTCGCCGACCCGGAGACGGGCGCGGCGGGTCTGACCCTGACCGGCCAGCTGGGCGACGTGATGAAGGAGTCCGCGCAGATCGCGCTCTCCTTCCTGCGCAGCCATGGCGCGGAGCTCGAACTCCCCGTCGGCGACCTGAAGGACCGGGGCGTGCACATCCACTTCCCGGCCGGGGCCGTCCCCAAGGACGGTCCGAGCGCGGGCGTCACCATGACGACCGCTCTCGCCTCGCTGCTCAGCGGCCGACTGGTCCGCACCGACGTCGCCATGACCGGCGAGGTCTCGCTCACCGGCCGTGTCCTGCCCATCGGCGGCGTCAAGCAGAAGCTGCTCGCCGCACACCGGGCCGGGGTCACGACGGTGATCATCCCGAAGCGCAACGAGGCCGACCTGGACGACGTCCCGGCCGAGGTTCTGGACAAGCTCGACGTCCACGCGGTGACGGATGTCCGCCAGGTGCTGGAGCTGGCGCTCGCTCCGGCGACGAACGGCGCCACCGCGGAGGTTCCGGTGGCGGCGTGACGGACGCCATCGGTTGAGGAAGGCCCGGGTCCCGGAAAGAGGTTTTCCAGGGGATCCGGGCCTTCCCATGTCCGGCGTCAGACGGTGGCGAGCACTTCGCCGCGGCTGTCAGCCATTGGCGAGCGCTCCGCCGCGGCCGTCAGCCGTTGGTCGGCGCTCCGCCGGGGGCTGTCAGCCGTTGTCGAGCATCCCGCCGCGGCCGTCAGCCGTGGTGAGCAGCCGGCCCGACCGTCAGCCGTTGGCGAGGGCCACCACCCGGTCCAGTGCCCCGTTGAACTTGTTGTGGTCCCCGACCGTCGGACCCGACGACGTGTACTGCCACATCGTGTAGTAGCCCCAGCCGGCCGGCAGCGTGCCCACGGCGGTGGCGTAGCGGGCGATCCACAGCGGGGTGGCGGTCGCGAAACCGGCGTAATTGCCGGTGCACTCCGTCCACCAGGTGGTCGCCGTGTAGATCACGGCGTCACGACCGGTGCGCGCCTTGTACTGGGTGAGGAAGCTGCTGATCCAGCTGACCATGGCGCTCTGCGTCTTGCCGTAGCAGGAGGCCCCGTACGGGTTCCACTCGATGTCAAGCACACCGGGCAGCGTCCTGCCGTCCTGCGACCAGCCGCCGCCGTGGTCGACGAAGTAGTTGGCCTGGGTGGCGCCGGTCGTCGTGTCGGGGGTCGCGAAGTGGTAGGCGCCGCGGATCATGCCGACGTTGTAGGAGCCGTTGTACTGCTGGGCGAAGTAGGGGTTCGTGTAGTACGTCCCTTCCGTCGCCTTGGCATACGCCCACTTGACCCCGCTGCTCCACAGGGTCGCCCAGGCGACGTTGCCCTGGTGGCTGCTGACGTCCACGCCTTCCGTCTGGGTGGCCCTGCTGTCGGCCGGGGTGCCGCCCTGGCCGTCGTGGGCGACGACGCCCATGCCCAGGTGGGCCGAGCCGCGGGCGGGGACATCGGCTGCCTGGGCCGGCACGGCGAGAAGGAGGGAGAAGGCGGCGACCAGGGTCCCGAGCGCGGGAAAGCGCTTGGAGGGGTGCGAGCGGTGGGTCGTGCGGGATCTGAATCGGTGCGCGGGCATGTCGTGCCTCCGAGGAGATCGGTGGTGCACGGTGGTGCTCGGTGGGGGAGCGCCGGCGGCATGCGCCTGCCGCGGTGGGGGACAAGTCATCGTCGACTTGTTGATGGCGTGGCGCAGGGGTTGGGTGCCATGCCGGTCGATTTCCTGCTGTGGTCATGTCACAGCTTGCCTGCCCGTGACGCTACGCACCCGGCGGACGGCGTGGGAAGAGGGTCCGGACGCTGCCGATGGTCTACGCCTGCGAAATACTGGCGGAGCTGCGGCGACGGCGATTTTTGGCAGAAACTTTCAGGATCGGGAAACCGAGTCAGGGGTGCTGACGTGCACGAGGACGCGAACGGCGACGGGCGACGCGGCGAACCCACGACGTCCGGAAGTGGTGTGGACCAGGAATTCCCCTCGCTGGAACGCGAGTTGACGGTGTTCCTGCGGCGGGCCCGGGCCTCCTCGGGGGAGATGGCGCGCGCGGTCCATCCCGACCTGGAGTCCTCCGCGTACGGACTTCTCTTCCGGCTGGAGGAGTGCGGCCGTCAGCGCGCCACGGAACTCGCCGCCTACATCGGCGTAGGCAAGGCCACCATGTCCCGCCAGCTCCGCGCCCTCGAGGACCTCGGCCTCATCGCCCGGGAGCCCGACCCCGCCGACGGCCGCGCCTGGCTCGTCCGCCTCACGGAGGAGGGCCGGGTGCGCTTCGGCGCGGTGCGGGAGGCGCGGCGGGCGCGGTACGTCCGGCAGCTCAGCGGCTGGGACCCGCGGGAGGTGGCCGAACTGGCCCGGCTGCTGCACCAGCTGAACACCGGGATCGAGAAGTAGCCGAGCACGCGCGGAAGGGCCACGCGCGGAAGGGCCACGCCCGGCCCCGGATCGCCGCGGCTCACCACTCCACGAATCACTCCACGAACCACTCCACGAACACCGGAGAAGTGGCCGCCCACGCCCGGAAGCGGCGCGGCACGCTTCGATGACTCACCACTGACTCAACACTCCACGAACACCACCGTCGCGTCGTCATGCGTCTTGCTCCGCCCCAACCGCACCCGCAGCTCCGCGTCCGCGGACTCCAGCGCCCGTACGCGGGAGACGAGGGCCTGCGCCCCCTCCTTCCGTACGAGGGTGAACAGGCCCGTCCAGTCCCCCTCCCGGAACTTCTCCACCCACCGCGTGGCACCGTCCGTCAGGGCGGCCAGGGCCCGGACGGAGGACCGTGGCACCGTCCCCGTCACCGCGCGCGACGCCACCGAGGGATCCGCGGCGGCCGTGAAGAAGCCGCCCTCCTGGTTGCGCAGGGTCGCGTCGGTGCGGGCGGCGGAGGTGAGGGTCGCCGGGGGGACGTGGGAGAGGCGGTCGTCGAGGAGTGCGGTGACGGCGCCGTCGGGGGACTCGAGGAGCAGTGCGGAGTCCGAGAGGACGAGGTACTCGACCTCGACGGCGGACCAGCGGGCGAGGACGACGGTTGCCTGGGGAGTACGGGGGTGAGAAAGGTCACAGGTCCCGGCATGGGCCTCGGCCGTACGCGTGATCGAGCGGGAAAGGATCTCAGGCAGCGTCAGATCCCTGTAGGTAAGGGACAGTTCGGTCAGTGCGCCGCCCAGGCGGGAGGAGAACCAGGCGACCGAGTGCACGCAGCCGTCGTCACCCGCGGGAGGTGTCACGCCGTCCAGGACGACCAGTGCGCCCCCGTGTCCTGAGGCGGGAAGTCCGACCGATGCGAAGTCCTCATTGGGGCGTGCCGGGTCGCCGGGCTCCGAGACGAGTTCAGTACGCATCCGGCCAGTCTGCACGAGCCCTTCACAAGATCCACGAGAGGTCGGCATCGGTCGCCGGATGGGCGCGGACCGGCAGATCGGGCGCCGGGTTTGGCATGGAATGATCGACTCCGGCGAAGCGTGGCGGCGAATACTGCCAAAGCCCGTCGCTCACGTCCAACCAGCCCACCGCACAGGCGATCCGCACACCTCAGAGGGACTTGCCCGCCAACTCCGGTCCGATGTTCACTCCTTCGGGTGGCGGCCCGGATGATGCGGGACCACTGTCCACCGGCACTGGGAGGGTCGGGAACCGGTGGGGGCGCCCCCTGCTTGAGCGAGGTCGAAAGCTCGGGGGAGAGCGAACACCCCAGTTGACGGAACGTCACCCGGGTACATGGGTACACGAGTCAGGAATGCGAGCACCGGTGCAGAAGACGCGGCCGAGGCGCACAGGCAAGCAGACGGCCTCCAGATCGACTGGGGATGGCGCCGCCGCCGAGTCGGCGGGCAGGGGCCGAACCGCCCACGTACGCAATCGGCTGATTGTCGCCGTTGCGGTCGTCGCGGCCGCCGTGGCCGGCGCCGGGGCACCCACGATCCTGACCGCCTCGGGTCAGCTCAACGACTCCCAGAACCTGGTGACGCTCGCGCAGCGCACCCAGCAGGCGCTGACCCTCGCGCACTCGCTGGCCGACGAGCGCGACGAGGTCACCTCGTACATCGCGGCGGGCCGGCCGAAGGACAAGGTGCCCTCGGAGCAGCGCGGCGCCCGGGTCGACCGGCAGGTCGAGGAGCTGCGGGCGGACGAGGACGCCCCCGCGTCCCTCCTCACGGACCTCGACGCCATCGCCTCGCTGCGCAGAGCGGCGCTCACCGGCGCGAGCAGCGCGCTCGAAGCGCACCAGTCGTACTCGGGCGCCATCACCGAACTCCACGCCCTCGCCGAGGAGCTGGCCGAGCAGCTGCCGCCCCGCGCGGGCTCCGGCGCGAACTCCCTCGCCGAGCTGGACTCCGCCGTCCAGCAGTCCGCCGCCGCCCGTGGACTGCTCCTCGCGGCCCTCAGCGTCCCGCGCAGCACGCAGACCACCACCGACCCCTACACGGGCCTGACGAGCACCACCAGCTCCTCGTCGGAGGCCGACACCAAGCAGCGCGACGCGCTCAGCGCCGCCGCCCAGCAGGCCCGCCTCCGCTCGGACGCGGCCCTCGCCGAGTTCCGCGAGACGGCGCCCAAGGCCGACAAGACCAAGTACGACTCCACGGTCACCGGACCCGACGTCACCAACGCCGACAAGTACCTCACGGGCCTGACCGACCAGCCGACGCTCTCCGACGACGAACTCGACACCAGCACCGACAAGCTGGACGCGGCGCTCTCCGCCCGCGTCGAACTGATGCGCGGCGCCGAGGCATCCCTCAACAGCCGCCGCATCAAGGACCTCGAAGCACTGCGGGACGACGACGTCACCGCGCTGGAGATCCGCGTCGCGGCCATCGGCACCCTGCTGCTCGTCGCCGTCGGCATCTCGATGGCGATGGCCCGCAGCCTCACCCGCCCGCTGTCCGTCCTGCGGCGCGGCTCGGCCCGTCTCGCCGCCGACCCGGGCGCGCAGGAGCCGGTCAAGTTCACCGGCCGCAACGACGAGTTCGCCCAGGTCGTCCGTTCCGTGAACGCGCTGCACGCACACGCCGCCGAGCTCCACGAGCGGATCACCACCCTCGAAGGCGACCGCAAGCACCTCATCGGCCAGCGACAGCTGATGGCCGACGAACGCGACAAGCTCCGCACCGAACTCGCCGCGGCCGCCGCCCACTTGGAGCAGGTGCGCGGCACCATCCACGGCACCTTCGTCAATCTCGCCCTGCGCACCCTCGGCCTCGTCGAACGCCAACTCGGCATCATCGAGGGCCTGGAGGAGCGCGAGCAGGACCCCGACCGCCTCTCCACCCTCTTCAAGCTGGACCACTTCGCGACGGTCATGCGGCGCCACAGCGAGAACCTGCTCGTCCTCGCCGGCGCCGACCACGGCCAGCAGCACGCCGGTCCCGTCCCGCTCGTCGACGTCGTACGCGCCGCGGTCAGCGAAATAGAGCGGTACGAGCGTGTCCGCATCACCACGCTGCCGCCGCACGCGCACCTGGCCGGCTTCGCCGCGGACGACATCTCGCACCTCGTGTCCGAACTCCTGGAGAACGCCGCGTCGTTCTCGCCGCCCGACATGGCGGTGGAGGTCTCCGGCTGGCTCCTGGAGAACGGCGAGGTGATGCTCTCCGTGCAGGACGAGGGCATCGGCATGACCGCCGAGCGGATGAGCCTGCTCAACACCCGGCTCGCGGAGTTCGATCCCGACGACGCCTACGACCAGGAGGGCGGCGAGGGACTCGGGCTCGGCCTGTACGTGGTGGCCCGGCTCGCCCACCGGCACGGGGTACGCGTGCAGCTGCGCGAGCAGAAGCAGGGCGGCACCGCGGTCGTCGCCGTCCTCCCGAAGAGCCTCCTGGCCGCCGCCCGCTCCACCGCCGTATCCTCCGCCGCTCCGGCCGCCGCAGGCGCCCCCTCCCTCACCCTCCCCGGCGCGGACGCCGAGGCCAACTCCAACGTCCTGTACGGCCGTTCGACGCCCACGGCGCAGCCCCCGGTCGCGGACGTGGACCCGCTGATCGCGGCGGCGGAGCGGACGGCGAGGGAGGCCGCAGCAACGGACACTCCGGCGCCGCAGGAACCCCCGGCGGCCGCCGAGCCCGAGCCGACACCCGAGACCACGATGGAGCTCCTGGCCCCGGCGCCGGTCCCCGAGCCCGTGGCAGCCCCGGCCGAGACAGCCGGCGTAACCCTCCCCACCCAGTCCACATCCGCATCCACATCCACAATCACCCCCGCCACCCCCACCGACGACGACCCCTACGCCATCGGCCCCGACGCCCATGAGCGGGCCGCGGACCTGGACGGCCCCGGCCGGGTCACCGACAAGGGCCTGCCCAAGCGGACGCCGAAGCTCTCCGAGCCCGTGGCGCCCCCGCGGCCACGCACGGGCGGTGTGGACGCCGAGGCGCTGCGCCGCAGGCTCGGTGGCTTCCACCGGGGTGCTCAGGAGGGCCGCCGCGAGGTGGAGGCGGAGATCGCCGACCAGGACGCGCCCGCGCCGGGCGCGGGCTTGCACGCACAGGACGTAGAACCATCGGGGGGCACAGTCGAGGAGGCAAGCAGTTGACCGCGCCCAGTACCTTCGGCCTGAGCAGTGAAGCCCGTAACCTGCACTGGCTGTTGACGAACCTCGTCGAGGAGGTGCCCGGCCTTCTCTCGGTCGCGGTCGTCTCCTCCGACGGCCTGCTGCTGATCTCCTCCGACCCCGGAAGAAACGACGAGGCGCGCGAGGCGAGAGAAGCGCGCCGCACGGGCCCCAAGGGGTCCGCCGCCGACCTCGCCACCATTGTCTCCGGCATCGGCAGCCTCACCATCGGCGCGGCCAAGCTGATGGACGGCGGCGCCGTCAAGCAGACGATGGTCGCGATGGACGAGGGCAGCCTCTTCGTCATGTCGATCAGCGACGGCTCGCTGCTGGGTGTGCACGGCTCCCCGGACTGCGACATGAGCGTGGTGGCGTACCACATGGCGCTCTTCGTGGGCCGCGCAGGCCATGTGCTGACCCCCGAACTCCGCATCGAACTCAGAAAGTCCCTGGAGACCGAGACCGAGACCGAGACCGAGATCGAGACGGAGCAGGCGCCGGAGCCTGAGATCGAGCCGACGGGGAGTGCCCGATGAGTAGTGGCAGTGGTAGTGAACCCACCAAGCTCCCCGTCCGCGGCGGCGACCGCAAACCCGCCCGCGTACGCCCGTACTCGCTCACCGGCGGCCGCACCCGCTTCGGTCACGTCCTGCTCGTGGAGACGTTCGTCGCGGCGATCGAAGCCCCGGAGGAACGCCGGGAGTTGACCAACGGCTCGCTCGAAACACGGGTGATGCCCGAGATGCGGGCCATCGTCGAGCTCTGCCGCCGGATGCGAACGGTGGCCGAGGTCGCCGCCCTTCTCAGGATGCCGCTCGGCGTGGTCCGGGTGCTTCTGAGCGACCTGGCGGACCAGGGAAAGATCCGTGTGTACGGAACCGGTCACGGCACGGGACAGCCGGACCGCGCTCTGCTGGAAAGGGTGCTGAATGGACTCCGTCGTCTCTGAGGGATCGCCAAGAACCGCCTTCCCCAAGGCAGTTGCCGATCCCGGCCCGATAGCTCCGCGGTCCCCCGAGGCCGATGAGAACCTCCAGGCCTGGCAGACCGACCGCACCCGCGCCCCGATCGCGACGAAGATCGTGGTGGCGGGCGGTTTCGGCGTGGGCAAGACCACGCTCGTTACCGCGGTCTCCGAGATCACGCCCCTCCAGACGGAGGCGCTGATGACCCAGGCCAGCGAGGAAACCGACGACCTCAGCGCGACGCCCGAGAAGCTGACCACGACCGTGGCCATGGACTTCGGCCGCATCACGCTCGACGACGACCTGGTCCTGTACCTCTTCGGCACGCCGGGCCAGCAGCGGTTCTGGTTCATGTGGGACGACCTGGTGCGCGGCGCGATCGGCGCGGTCGTCCTCGCCGACACCCGCCGCCTCACGGACTGCTTCCCGGCGCTCGACTACTTCGAGAGCTGCGGACTGCCGTACGTCGTCGCGGTCAACCACTTCGACGGCAGCGAGCGGTACGAGCCCGAGGACGTGCGCGAGGCCCTCACAGTGCCCGCGCACATACCTGTCATGATCATGGACGCGCGCCGCCGGATCTCGGCCGTCGAGACCCTGCTGGCCCTGGTCGCCCACGCGCTCGCAGTCACCCCCGAATAGCGAAGCTCATCCCCGAACAGCGAAGTTAAGCCTCGAACATGGAGCTCAGCCCCGAAACGAGGACGCTCAGCCCCGAAACCGGGACGCTCAGCCCCGACTCGGGGCCGCTCAGCCCCGAAACAGGTCGCCCAAGCCGTAGGAGACACCACCCGCATGCGGAAGATACTCGTCGTCGGAGCCGGCCAGTCCGGACTCCAGCTCGCCCTCGGCCTCCAGTCGCACGGGTACGAGGTCACCCTGATGTCGAACCGGACGCCGGACGAGATCCGTACCGGCCGTGTCATGTCGACGCAGTGCATGTTCGACACGGCACTCCAGCACGAGCGTGATCTCCAGCTGAACTTCTGGGAGTCCCAGGCCCCGAAGATCGAAGGACTCGGCGTCTCGGTGGCGGCCCCCGGTTCCTTCGACCCGGGCCCCTCGCAGCGTGCGATCGACTGGGTGGGCAAGCTCGACGGATACGCGCAGTCGGTGGACCAGCGCGTGAAGATGGCCGGCTGGATGGAGACGTTCGCGCAGCGCGGCGGCCAGCTCGTCATCCACGGCGCGGCGGTCTCCGACCTCGACTTCTTCGCCCGTACGTACGACCTGGTGATGGTGTCCGCGGGCAAGGGCGAGCTGGTCTCCATGTTCGGCCGGGACGCCTCCCGTTCCCCGTACACGGAGCCGCAGCGCGCACTCGCGGTGTCGTACGTCCACGGCCTGGGCCCGCGCCCGGAGCATCCGGAGTTCGACGCGGTCCGCTGCAACCTGGTCCCCGGCGTCGGTGAACTCTTCATCATGCCGACCCTCACCACCTCCGGCCACGCGGACATCCTCTTCTGGGAGGGCATACCCGGCGGCCCGCTGGACGTCTTCCGGGGCGTCAAGGACCCGGCCGAACACCTCTCCCTGACCCTGGAACTCATGGAGCGGTTCACGCCGTGGGAGCACGCGCGGGCCACCAAGGCCGAACTGACCGACGCCCAGGGCACGTTGTCCGGCCGCTACACCCCCACCGTCCGCAACCCGATCGGCCGCCTCCCCGGTGGCGGTCTGGTCCTGGGCGTCGCGGACGTCGTCGTCGCCAACGACCCGATCACCGGGCAGGGCTCCAACTCCGCCTCCAAGTGCGCCGCCGCGTACCTCGCCTCGATCGTCGAGCACGGGGAGAAGGAGTTCGACGAGACCTGGATGCGCGCGACGTTCGACCGGTACTGGGACACGGCTCAGCACGTGACGAAGTGGACGAACGCCATGCTGGGCGCTCCGCCGGAGCACGTCCTGAACCTCATCGGCGCGGCGGGCCAACTCCCGCCGGTCGCCGCTCGCTTCGCGAACGGCTTCGACGACCCGGCGGACTTCGAGAACTTCTTCTTCGAACCCGAGAAGACGAATGCGTACTTGGCATCGGTGACGGGGGCCTGAGGCTTTCACCCCAGGCGCGGGCTGGCGGCGGCGCAGTTCCCCGCGCCCCTGGAGGGGCGCCCGTGCCCGCATCGGCTTACCGAGTAGGGGTGCCGAAGCCCTCGTCCGCACCTTCCATGGCACCCTCGGGGAGCTTCGGCGGCGTGTAGTGGCCCTGGGGCAGGGGAGGGCCCGGATCCGGGCGCACGGCCCCCAGCAGCGGATTGGCGGCAATGGGCGAGACCTTGATCTTCGCCCCGGGCCGCGGAGCCTGCACCACCACCCCGTCGCCCAGATAGAGGGCGACGTGGGTGGCCTCGGGGAAGTAGACCACCAGATCGCCCGGCCGCAGATCGCTCAGCGGGATGTGCGGCAGCTGGGCCCACTGCTCCTGGCTGGTCCGGGGGATGGGCCGCCCGGCATGCTCCCAGGCCTGCGAGGTGAGCCCCGAGCAGTCGTACGACGTCGGCCCCTCCGCACCCCACTCGTACGGCTTGCCGATCTGCTCGACGGCATAGCGCAGGGCCTCCTCACCCTCCCGCGAGGGCCGCCGCACACCGCTGCTGAGCGCACCGGAGGCCATGAACTTCTTCTGAGCCGCAGCTTCCCCCGACTTCTCGAACTCGGCCAGCTCCGCAAGCTGACCGACGGTCAGCGAGGCGAGGAGCTCCTCGACATCCTTCAGCCGCCCGCGCACCGCATCCCGGGCCTCCTTCTGCCGCCCGGCGAGGGTGAGCTGACCGTCGAGCGCCTTGCGAGCCTCCCGAGCGAGCCCATCGAACCGCTTCTCGTTCCCCACCACCCGCTCCACGGTCTCGGCCCGCTCCAGCGAGAGCTGCCGGATCACATGCCCCTGGTCGAGCGCGTGCTGCGGATCGCGGGCGAGCAGAAGCCGTACGTACGAGGAGATCTCGGTCCTGCCCTGGTACTGCTGCCGTGCGAGCCGCCCCGCGGCGCCACGGCTGTCGTGCAGCGTCAGGCGGGCCTTGGCGAGGTTCCCGTCCAGCAGGACGACCTCGGCCCGCTGCTTCTTCAGTTTCTCCTCGGTCGCGTTGTACGTCTCGGTGGCGCGCTCGGCGTCCCGGTACAGCCGCTGAAGGTCCGTCAGCAACTCGGCGACGGAACGCGAGCCAGGCTCCGAGGGCGCGGGAACGGCCGAAGCGGCCGGCGAGAACGCCACCAGCGCCCCGGCGGTCACGGCCGCCGTACAGACCCGACGCAGAAGCCTTCCTGACACGCCATCACCTCCGGTGCGGGGGTGGTCCGTCCACCTCTCACCGGAAGAATCAGGCGCGCGCATCCCGGGCGCGCGCCGGGTGGTCGGTTCGGCCGAAGAAGGTCACTCGTCAGCGTTGACGCCCGGCGCGCCGCCGGACCTTGACCAGGGCCACCTGCCCCCGCGCCCCCTTCGCCCTGCCCCCCTTTCACCTTCGGCGGCGTACTCGTACCGCCACCCTTGGTGCAGCCCGAGCCGCCGACTCTGCCCGGCCTGCACTCGCCGGTATACGAGCACGGTGGGCGGCCCACCGCCCGCGTCCGGAACCGGAACCCGATAGACCTTGGGCGGATGCCCGGTGGCCCCGAGCAGTACAGGCAGCACCCGCCCGTCCAGCGGCCCACCGACAAAGGGAGTGTCTTCGCTCTTCACCGCACCAGTGTCACAAAAACAACCGTCACAGCAGCCGCGCGGCATCGCCGATCACGGGAAGCACCCGCCGCGCCAACGAGCCCACAACCCCGTCCCGCCTCTCCCCGGCGAGCGCGCCCTTCACCACCGCAGCGGTCTGCGGATCCCGCCCGGCAGTGGCCACCACCGTCACCACGAACTGCTCGACAAGCCAGTCCCGCAACTCATTGAGCGACGGTTCCTTCCCCTCGTCGAGCCAGATGAGGGAGGCGGCCTCCACGGCGGTGATCCACATCCGTACGGTCATCCGCAGCTTCAGCCCAGGATCCCGAACAGCCAGATGATCAAGAATGTGCTGGGCGGCGGCCCGCCGAACCCCGTCCACGATGGCCGTGGTCCGAGACGTCTCCACGACACTCCCGCCCTGCAACAGAGCACTGAACCCGGCGTCATGCTGGTCCACGAACGCCAGATACCGGTCAAGCGCGCGGGACAGCCGCTCCGTCAGCGCCCCCTCCAAAGGCTCCGAGAAACAGTGCTCCAGCTCCTCCGCCGCAGACCTCAGCGCGGCCTCGTACAACTGCTGCTTCCCGCCCGGAAAGTACCGGTACACGAGCGGCCGCGACACCCCGGCCGCCTCCGCCACATCATCCAGCGACACCTCCTCGGGTGCCCGCTGCGCAAAGAGCGACAACGCCGCCTCAAGCAACTGACTACGCCGCTCCTCGACACTGAGCCGACGATAAGCGGGGGTGGGAGCCGCGGAGGTCATGCCGGGCAGCGTAACCGCCCCACCCAGGAACGAGCCCAAGCTGCCCCCACCCCACCCCATGCACCCGAGACCCCAATGGCACGAAGTGGCGATGGCGCTGCCCCCTCCACTCACCCGCACCCGCACCCGCACCCGAGGCCGTAATGGCACGGAGTGGCGATGGTGCCGCCCCACGCACCTGCAGCCGCAATGGCACGGAGCGGCAATGTGGCCCCCGCTCCCCCCACGCACCTGCAGCCGCAATGGCACGGAGTGGCAATGTGGCCCCCGCTCCCCCCACGCACCTGCAGCCGCAATGGCACGGAGTGG